>DATGHU010000040.1 GCA_035307765.1 bacterium
CAACCGGGAGCGCCCGCATCAAGGCTATCGACTGCAAGGCCGGACGCCGGCGACGTTGTTCGCCGGCAGGAAGGTCAGCTAACCAATGCCGGAACGTTCGGTTGGAGTGCAAAGGTGTCAACACCTCATCCACACTGGACATGCTAGACTGGTTCATGAGCCGGCACCTCCGTATGTGGATAGGTTCCTCTCTTGGGAGGAGCAACCCACGTCTAATTACGCAGGTCGCCGGCTCGTCCATGCTATCTACACCGCCTCGACGATCGTCGCGATTCCCTGCCCCACCCCGATGCACATCGTCGCCAGCCCCCACCGCCCCTCACGCCGGCGCATCTCATGAAGCAGCGTGACGAGGATCCGGGCCCCGCTCGCTCCGATGGGGTGGCCGAGGGCGATCGCCCCGCCGTTGGGATTGAGGCGGGCCCGGTCGATCCCGAGGTCGCGAACGCAGGCAAGGACCTGCACCGCGAAGGCCTCGTTCAGCTCGACGACGTCCATCTCGTCGATGCGCCGCCCGGCGCGGTCGAGGGCTTTGCGGGTGGCGGGGACGGGCCCGATGCCCATGTAGGAAGGGTCGACGCCGGCGACCGCGGTGGCGACGATTCGCGCGATCGGCCGGCGCCCCTCCCGCTCCGCCCACTCCGCGGATGTGACGAGGAGCGCCGCGGCCCCGTCGTTGATCCCGGAGGAGTTCCCGGCGGTGACGGTGCCGCCTTGGCGAAACGCCGGCCGCAGCGCGGCAAGCCGCTCCGCCGTCGTCTCGGGGCGTGGGTGCTCGTCTCTGTCGACGACGACCGGTTCGCCGCGGGGGCGCTTGATCGTCACCGGCACGATTTCGTCCGCGAACCGCCCTGCCCCCTGGGCGGCGGCCGTGCGCCGTTGACTCTCGAAGGCGTACGCGTCCTGCTCCTGGCGTGAGATCCCGTAGCGGTCCGCCACGTTCTCCGCCGTCTCACCCATGCTGTACAGCGGGTACACGTCGGCGAACCTCGGGTTCGCGAATCGCCAGCCGATCGTCGTATCGTGCAGCACCATCGGGCCGCGGGGGAACCCCACCTCGGGAGACCCCATCACGTACGGCGCCCGGGTCATGCTCTCCACACCCCCGGCGATGTAGACGTCCCCGTTCCCGTAGGCAATCGCCTGCGCCGCGGCGTGCACCGCCTGCATCCCCGACCCGCACAGGCGGTTCACGGTCTGCCCGGGGACCTCGGGAGGCAACCCGGCCAAGAGGACGGCCATCCGCGCCACGTTCCGATTGTCCTCCCCCGCCTGATTGGCACACCCCATCACGACGTCCTCGATCACCAGCGGATCGACGGTGTTCCGCTGGACGATGGCCTGCACCACCTGGGCGGCGAGGTCGTCGGGGCGGACCTCCCGCAACGCCCCGGCGTACCGTCCGATGGCGGTGCGGATTCCATCCACAATCACCACGTCACGCATTTCGCTCTCCTCCCGGCCCGGCCGGGCCTAGCGCCCCGTGTAGACCGGGGGGCGCTTGGCCAGGAAGGCGGCGACCCCTTCGCGGTGGTCGCCGGTTCTGCTGGCGATCTCTTGGAGATGCGCCTCGTACTCCAGCGCCCCCTCCAGGTCGGTGGCGAGCGCCCGGTTGAGCGCCCGCTTGATCAGTCCATACGTCCGCGTCGGGCCCGCGGCGAGGCGCCCCGCCCACTCCAGCGCCCGGGGCATCAGGTCGTCGTGGGGCACGACCCGATTCACCAACCCCATCCGCTCCGCCGCCGCCGCGTCGACCGGATCGGCGAACAGCACGAGCTCCAGCGCCCGCCCCATCCCGGTGAGCCGCGGCAGCAGCCAGGTGCCACCGGAGTCCGGGATCAGCCCGATTCTGGAAAACGCCTCGATGAACGACGCTCGGTCCGAAGCGATCCGCAGGTCCGCGGCGAAGGCCATATTGGCCCCGGCCCCCGCCGCCACGCCGTTGATTGCCGCGATCACCGGCTTCTCCATGGTGCGCAGCGTCAATACGATCCTATTGTAGCGTGTGCGCAGCAGCTCCCCCACCTTCGTCTCCCCCGGCGTCTGCTCGCGCAGGTCCGCGCCGGCACAAAACCCGCGGCCCGCCGCGGCGAGCAGGACGCAGCGGACCTCGGGTGCGCGCTCGGCCTCGCGGAGGGCATCGAGAAGATCTGCACCCATCTGCGTGTTGATGGCGTTCAGCACGTCCGGCCGGTTCAGGGTCACGGTTCGCACCCCGCCCTGCGTCCCCGTCACCACACTCTTATCCATCATCTCCCCCCCCGGGTCCCGCCTGCGCCGGCGAGTCCAATAACCGCCGGGCCGTATCGAAGACGCGATCGAGCATCGGCGCGGTGAGCTTTCCGGTGTTGGTGTTCTGCCGGCTGGGATGATAACTAGCGATCAGCGTGGGAGCCCCGAGGCCCAGGGGATAGACGGCACCGTGGGCAAACCGCAGGCGGCGCACGTCCGCGCCCCGCGCCGCGCACACCCGGCGACAGGCGTCGAACCCGAGGCGGCCGAGGGCGAGGATGACGCGGACGTGGGGGAGCAGGGCGAGCTCTCGCGCCAGGTACGGCCCGCACCTCACGATCTCCGCCCGGGTCGGCTTGTTGTCGGGCGGAGCACAGTGCACGGCGGAGGTGATGTAGGCCCGTCGCAGGCGGAGACCGTCACCCCGACGAACGGACGTCGGCTGGCTGGCGAAGCCGGCCCGATGCATCGCCCGGGTCAGCCACTCCCCCGACCCATCCCCGGTGAACATCCGACCGGTCCGGTTCGCGCCGTGCGCCGCGGGGGCGAGCCCGACCACCAGCAGTTCCGCCTCGGGATCCCCGTACCCCGGCACCGGCTTCCCCCAATAGGTCCACCCGGCAAACTCGGGCTTCCCTCGAGCGGCGACGGCGGCGCAATACCGGCGGAGGCGCGGGCACGCCGCGCACGCGACGACGTCGCGCGCAACCGCGGTGAGCCGGTCTCGCTTCATCGCCCCGTGAACGTTGGCGGCCGCTTGTCGAGAAAGGCGCGGATCCCTTCGCGCTTGTCCTCGGACCCGAAGAGCAGGTGGAAGCACTTCCGCTCAAACTCCAGGCCCCCCGCGAGGGTGGTCTCGAACGCCTGGTTCACCGACTCCTTGGCCATGCGGACCGCGACGGGAGGCTGGGCGGCCACCTCGGCGGCGAGGCGTTTCGCCTCATCGAGGACCACCTCGACGGGCACCACGCGCGACACCAGCCCCAGCGCGCAGGCCTCCTGGGCGGAGAGCATCTGCCCGGTGAGAATGAGCTCCATCGCGCGTGACTTGCCGAGCGCGCGCGTGAGACGCTGCGTCCCCCCCGCTCCCGGGATGAGCCCGAGGCGGATTTCGGGCTGCCCGAAGCGGGCGCTCTCGGAGGCGATGATGATGTCGCAGGCCATCGCCAGTTCGCACCCGCCCCCCAGCGCGTACCCGCTCACGGCGGCGATGATCGGGGTGCCGATCCGGCGGATGCGGTCCCACTCAAGAAACCGGTAGGACCGCGCCATCTCCACCGACGTCGCCTCGGCGAACTCGCGGACGTCAGCCCCCGCCGCGAAGGCGCGGTCGTTCCCGGTCAGCACCACGCAGCGAACCGCGCCATCGCGGTCGAACGCCTCCAGCGCAGCGGCGAGCTCGCCCATCAGCGCTCGGTTCAGTGCGTTCAAGACCTTCGGCCGGTTGAGCACGACGATCCCGATGGCACCTTCGGTGGTCACGAGGATGTGTTCGTACGGCATCTTCGGCTCCTTCGGTGCCCCCGCGGGGGGCGCCGCGCAATCGCGTGGAGTGGTTACCGGGCGCTCAACGTCACGTCGAAGCCGGCGGCCTGAAGGTTGGCGGCGAGCCGCTCCGCGGTCCCCCGGTCGAGGTACCCGCCGACCCACACGCGGTACGGGGGCCCCTCCACCAGGGTCACCGCATACCCGCGTGCGCGCAGCTGAGTGACCAACGCTTCAGCGTTCGTGCGGTCGTCAAACGACCCCACCTGTACGTGAAATCGTGAGGGGGGCTCCGGGATCGCTGGGGTGACACTGGGGAGACCGGTGGGGCCCGGGACCGGCGAAGAAGGCGGCGGCGGCGGGGCCTGGGGCGCGGGCGGGGCCTCCGCGGGAGCGGGGGGACCGGGAGGGGCTGTCGGCTGCGGCTGGGGGCTTGGCGCGGGTTCGGCGGGCAGAGGCGCCGGGCCGACCGCGGGGGGCGTCCCGGATCCGGGGGCCGTCGTCGAAGCGGACCCGGGGACCGTCGGCAGCGTAAGCGCGGGAGGCGGTGGGGGGGTGCGAAACGAGGTCTGCCCCATGAAGTACCCCGCCGCCACCGCAACGGCGAAGATACCCACCACCCCGAGCCCAACTAGCGCCAGGGACAGCCGCCCGCCCTTCATCGCCACCGCCGCCCGATCATGCTCCCCATCCGCTCGGATCCGATCCGGGGTGAGTGCAGGGCGATCGCCTTGGCTCACCCACAGGCACCGCTCGGGTTTCTCTTCGAGGGTGGTCCGTGTCCCTTCCTGCCCGTGTCCGCCTCAGACGAAAATCCGCCGGTAGCGATGGTAGGCGATGAGGAGGCCCGCGCCGACCAGCACCAGGAGATAATACGAAAAGAACCGATCGAGGAGAACCGCGCTGCGGGCCACGTTGGCCGAGACCGCCCCCGGGGCGAGAAACGCGATCAGTCCGGCCATCGAAACCTCTGTGACGCCCACCCCGCCGGGGATCAACAGGGCCATGCCGAGCATGGCGGCCCCGAGGTAAGAAAACGCGATTAACGCGAGCCCGAGGGTGATGCCCATGGCGCGGAACACCGTGAAGACGCGAGCGATGTCGAGCGCGGCGGCGACCGCGGTGAGGCCGAGGAGAGACCACAGCGTTCGGTGCTGGCGCAGCACCAGGAAACTCGTAAAAAACGTTTCCACCAGGTTGACCACTCGCTCCCGGACCCGTTCGGGAACCGGAATCCGCCGAAGCACCGCGCCGACCCACCCCTGCACCTGGGCGGGGAGGGCGACCACCAGCGCCGAGCAGAACACCAGCGCCGCGATCGTCACCAGCACGACGTGGCTCGCCAGCACCATCCGGCTGGGAACGAACGCGGCGGCCAGCAGGAAGGTGGCGATGAGGAACACGATATCGAGGATCCGTTCCACGATCATCGCCGACGTGCTGATCCGGAGCGGCACCCCAAAGGATCCCTTCAGCAGAATCGCTTTCGCCACTTCAAAACTCCGGCCGGGGGCGATGCTGCCGGCCGCCACCCCGGCGATGATCGAGATCGCGCCGAACCTGATGGAGATGCGGGTCCCCGTGAGGCGCCACACCATGAACCGCCAGCGGGCGGCCTTCACCAGGAGTTGAGCGAAAACCGCGACGATGGCCAAGCCGAACAGCGGCGGCTGGATCCGGCCAATCGCCTCCCCGATCTGCCGGAAATTGGTGGTGGCGGCGAATGCGGCGAGGATCGCCACCCCGAAGCCCAGGAGGAGCAGGCTCACCCAGCGCGAAGCGTCGCGTCGGACCGCGACGTCCCCCGAAGTCACCTCGTTGGCCTTTGCGGCTGCCACGCGTCGCCGCCTCCCCTGTCCACCTGCTTGCTCAACCCGTTACTCACCGATCCCGGCCAGATACCGTTCCAGCGTCGCCCGGCGCGCCGCCAGCTCGCGCTGGCGCAGCCGGTCCGCCTCGACGATCTCCGCCGGGGCGCGCTCGAGAAACATCGGGCTGCGCAGCCGGTCTTCCAGCCCGGTCAGATCGCGGGTGACGGTGGTGAACTGTTTCAACAGCCTGGCCCGCATCGCCTGAGCGGCTTCTCCGGACTCGATCGAGAGGCCGACCTCCACATCCCCGATCAGTGCGGAGAGCCCCCGCTTCGACCGGGGTGCGGCGTCTTCCCCGATCGTGAGCGGTCGGGCCCGTGCCAGCGGCCCGATGTAGCGCGCCGCCGCGTGCATCAGCGGCCGCCGTGACGCCGGCGCGACGATGCTCACGGGGACCGAATCGCCGGGGGGAAAACCAGCGTCGGCCCGCATCCCGCGCACCGCCCGGATCAGCCCCATCACTAGGTCCACCTGCTCCTCGGCTTCGGGGTCGATCCAGGCCTGGAGATCCGTGGGCCACGGGGCGTGCATGATCGTCACCCCCTCGTGGGGGAGCGCCTGCCAGATCTCTTCGGTCAGCGACGGCATAATCGGATGCAGGAGCTGCATCGTCCCGCTGAGGATCCGGCTCAGGACGACCCGGGTCACCGGAGCGTGGTCGGGGGTCTGGGGGTCGCGCAGATCCTGCTTCGCCATCTCCACGTACCAGTCGCAGAACTCGCTCCAGATGAACTCGTAAAGGGATTGGCACACTTCGCGGAACTCAAATCGCTCGAGCGACCCCGTCACCGCCGCGGCGGTGCGCGCGAACCGGCTCAGGATCCACCGATCGGTCAGCCCGAGGGAGGCCCGCCCCGGAAGCGCGGCCGGTCCCGCGAGGAGGGAGGCTTGGCTCGGGAGCGCGGTCGGTCCCGCGACTTCATCCAGGTTCATGCGGACGAACCGGGCCGCGTTCCAGATCTTGTTCGCAAAGTTCCGCGTGCTCTCCACCATCTGTTCCGAAAATCGCAGGTCCTGCTCGCCGCTGCACCGGTTGATGAGGGCAAACCGCAGCGAGTCGGCACCATACCGGTCGATGAGCAGCAGCGGGTCGAGCCCCGTCCCCATCGTCTTGCTCATCCGCTTGCCCTCGATGTTGAGGACCGTGGGATTGATGTAGACGTCGCGGAAGGGGACCTCGCCCCGAAACTCGAGGCCAAACATGATCATGCGCGCGACCCAGAGGAAGATGATGCCCCGGTCGGTGATCAAGGTGCTCGTCGGATAGAAGTACCGTAGATCGTCGGTCTCCCTGGGCCACCCCAAGGTCGCGAGCGGCCACAGCGCAGAGCTAAACCAGGTATCGAGCACGTCGGGGTCTTGGGTGAGGGTGGTCCCTCCGCACTTCGGACACCGCGCCGGAGGAGTCTTGGCCGCGACCGTTTCCCCGCACCCGCAGTACCAGACCGGGATCCGTTGCCCCCACCACAGCTGGCGGCTAATGTTCCAGTCGCGGATCCGCTCCATCCAGTCCATGTACACTTTCGTCCACCGCTCGGGGTGAAACCGGACGCGACCGTCCCGAACCGCCTGGGCCGCCGGCGCGGCGAGCTCGTGCATCCGGCAGAACCACTGATCGGAGATGTAGGGTTCGATGACGGTCTTGCAACGGTCGCACCGCCCGATGCTCGTGGTGTAGGGCTCCTCGCGCACCACCGCCCCCGCCGCGCGGAGGTCGTCGGCAAAGACCCGACGGCACTCGTCGCGGTCCATCCCCTGATAGCGCTCCCCACCCAGGTCGTTGATCCGCCCCTGGGGATCCAGGCACACCAGCACCGGCAGGCGGTGATCGGTTCCGATTTCGTTGTCGAGGGGGTCGTGCCCGGGCGTGATCTTCACCGCCCCGGTCCCGAATTCGCGCTCCACGCGCCGGTCGGCGATGACGGGGATCACCCGGTTCACCAGCGGCACCCGCACACGCGTCCCCACCAGGCGCCGGTACCGTTCGTCGGCGGGATGAACGGCGACCGCCACGTCGGCCAGGATCGTCTCGGGACGCTGCGTCGCGATGACCACCCCCTCTCCCCCGTCTTCGCTGGGGTAGCGGACGTAGTAGAGCGCGCTGGGCGTCTCCACGTACTCCACTTCAAGGTCCGACACGCTGGTCTGGTCCTTGGGGCACCAGTTGATCATCCGCTTCCCTTTGTAGATCAGGCCCTTGCTGTAGAGGCGGATGAAACCGTCGAGAACGGCATCCGTGTAGCCCGGATCCATCGTGAACACCGTGCGGTCCCAATCGCAGGAGCATCCTAGACGACGCACCTGGCCGAGGATCGTGCCGCCGATCTGTTCCTTCCATTTCCAGGTCTCCTCGAGAAAGCGCTCTCGCCCCAGCGCAAATCGTGTCTGCCCCTGCGCGGCCAGCCGGCGGTCCATGACCACGTGCACGGCGATGCCGGCGTGGTCGAGCCCCGGCTGCCACATCGCGTTCAGCCCCCGCATCCGGCTCCAGCGAATGAGGCAGTCCTGGAGGCCGTTGTTCAGGGCGTGCCCAACGTGCAGTTCACCGGTGACGTTGGGCAGCGGCATCACGATGACATACGGCCGACGGGTCGGGTCGGGGACGGCGTGGAACTCATCCCGGCTCAGCCACTCGGCGTACCAGTGCTCCTCTACCCGCTTCGGCTCGTAGGCACTGGGGATCTCGGTCATCGCGATGCCTCCTCTCCGCTCCGTCCTCAGCCGATCCGTCACGAAACGAACGCGCCGCTCCGCCTCAAAGGGCAGAGCGGCGCTCCGCGGTACCACCTTTGTCCCGACCGGCCCCGTCAGGACCGGTCGCTCGTCACGCTGTCTCGGGCGCTCCCGGGCTGACCGCGACCCCAGCAGGGGTCACGCGCGCCGCTCGGGGGCGACATTCGACCCGCCCATCCCGGGGAGCTTGCACCGGCTCTCCCCTCGCTGCGGGAAGACGGATCTACTCCTCCCCGTCATCGCCCCGCCCCGATGCACGGGACGGTGATGTTGCGCGTATTATACCAGCGCCCGGGAAGCCGGCGCAAGCCCGGCGTGGCGGCGGGCCGCTTTACGCCTGGATCGACGGTTGCTGCCGCCGAACCTCCGTCGGCGCGTGCGGCAGGGCGGGCAGGCCCAAGCTCGGGCCCAACGCCTCCTGCAAGACCTCATCCATGTGCTCGACCAGCACGAAATGGAGCTTCTTTTTCACGTGACCGGGGATCTCCACCATGTCCTTCTCGTTCTCTTTGGGAACGATCACCGTCTTGATCCCCGCGCGGTGGGCGGCGATCACCTTCTCCTTCAGGCCGCCGATCGGCAGTACGTTGCCCCGCAGGGTAATCTCCCCGGTCATCGCCACGTCCTTGCGGACTTGGCGCCCCGTCAGCGCCGACGCCACGGCGGTCGCGATCGTAATTCCCGCCGATGGGCCGTCCTTGGGCACGGCGCCCGCCGGGACGTGAATGTGGATATCGTACCGTGAGGTGAATGTGTCGTCGGCCCCCAGCGCGAGCGCCCGCGCGCGGATGTAGCTGAGCGCCGCTTGGGCGGATTCCTTCATGACGTCGCCGAGTTGCCCGGTCAGGGTCAACTTGCCGTCCCCCCGCATCAACGTCGCCTCGACCGTAATGATGTCCCCGCCCTGCTCGGTGTAGACGAGCCCTGTCGCCGCGCCGACCTCGTCGATCTTTCCGACGCTCCCGTAGTGGTATTTCGTCGGCCCGAGGAACTTGTGCACGTTCTGAATCGTCACCTTGACCGACGTCGCCTCGCCCTCGGCCACCTCCCGGGCGATTTTGCGGCAGATCGTCGCGATCTCGCGTTCCAGGTTCCGCACCCCCGCCTCCCGCGTGTACTGGCGGATGACGAGCCGCAGGCTCTCATCGGTGAAGGTGACGTGCTCCGGCTTAAGCCCGTTCTCTTTCAACTGTTTCGGGATGAGAAATTGGGTGGCGATGTGGTGCTTCTCGTCTTCGATATAGCCCGAAAACCGAATGACCTCCAACCGATCGCGCAGCGCGGGGGGGACGGTGTCAAGGATGTTGGCCGTGGTGATGAACATCACCTCGCGGAGGTCGAACGCCAGCTCCAGGTAGTGGTCGCTGAACGTGGTGTTCTGCTCAGGGTCGAGCGCTTCGAGCAGTGCCGCGGATGGGTCGCCGCGGAAGTCCATCCCCAGCTTGTCGATCTCGTCGAGCATGAACACCGGGTTCTTGCTGCCGGCGGTCCGCATCCCCTGCACGATGCGGCCGGGAAGCGCTCCCACGTACGTGCGACGATGCCCGCGAATTTCCGCTTCATCGCGTACGCCACCGAGCGACACCCGGACGAACTTCCGGCCCAACGCCCGCGCGATCGACTTCCCGAGGCTGGTCTTTCCCGTTCCGGGTGGGCCCACGAAGCAAAGGATCGGCGCCTTGGACTCCGGTGCCAGCTTGCGCACGGCGAGGTACTCGACGACCCGATCCTTGGCCTTCTCCAGTCCGTAGTGATCTTCGTCGAGAATTGCACGCGCGGCCTTGGTGTCCAGGCGGTCCGCGGTGCGCACCGCCCACGGCAGCGCAAGGATCCAGTCCAGGTAGGTGCGGACCACCACCGCCTCCGCGACCATCGGCGGCATCTTCTCCAGGCGGCCCAGCTCCTCGAGGGCCTTCTCTTTGACTTTCTCGGGAAGATCGGCCTCCTCGATGCGCTTCCGGTATTCGTCGGCCTCCGCCGTGCGCTCGTCTTTCTCGCCGAGTTCCTGCTGAATCGCCTTCATCTGTTCTTTGAGGAAGTACTCGCGCTGACTCTTCTCCATCTGCTTGCGGACGCGGTTCTGGATCTTGCGCTCCAACTCCAGGATGTTGATTTCCTTCGTGAGGACCCCGCTCAGCTTCTCCAGCCGGTCCTTGGGCGCGGCCTCGAGGATCCCTTGCCGCTCCTCAACCCTGAGCTGCAGGTGCTGCGCCACCAGGTCGGCGAGCCGGCCGGGCTCCTCGGCCGACATCGCCAGCATGAATGCCTCGGGCGCGATCGATCGCGAGAGCCGGGCGTACCGTTCGAACTGCGAGGTCACCCCCCGCATCAAGGCCTCGATCTCGAGGGGTTTGTCCTTCGCGTCGGCCCGGGGGACGATGCGCACCTGGAAGAACGGGGTGGTCTGGGTTACTTCGGTCACCGCCCCGCGGTGAAGCCCCTCCACGACCACCTGCACCGTCCCATCGGCCTGCTTCCCGACCTGAAGGATCTTGCAGATCGTCCCGAGCCAGTACAAATCGTCCGGCCCGGGATCCTCTTGGTCGTCTTGCTTCTGGGCCACGAGCAGGATGAGCCGATCCCCGGCGAGCGCCGCTTCCAGGGCGGCCAGTGACTTCGCCCGCCCGACCCCCAAAGGCACCACCATATACGGAAGGACTACCGTCCCCTTCAGGGGCAACGCCGGCAGCAACTCCGGGAACGTTGTCGGCTGTTCCTGCGCCGTTTCCTGCTTGGACTTTTGCTCCGTCATCGATGGACCTCCTGGGAGGCCGCGTGGCAGACCAGCCCACGGACGCCGTCCCATTCATCATCTACCCAAGTGATACGGTAGACCGACCTCAAATGATTCCTTCGGGCGGGGAAACCTGGGGAGGAAACGGGAACCGTACGCGGAGCACACGTCGACGCGCCGGCGGCGTCCTTCTCCGACCACCGCCTCACCGCGGCATCCGATCAGGCGGGCTTCTCCTTCGGCATTTTCTTCAGATCCGCCGCGGTCAGCAGCAACGGCTCGACTCGCTTCGTCACCGTGTCCTCACTGATCACGCACCGTTTCACATCGCCGCGGGATGGAATCTCGTACATGATATTCAGCATGATTTCCTCGAAAACGGTGCGCAGCCCCCTTGCCCCCGTGTGGCGGGTCATGGCTTCCCGAGCCACCGCCCGCAGGGCCCCGTCGCCGACGATCAGCTCCACCCCGTCCATCTCCAGGATTTTCTGGTACTGACGGACGAGGGCGTTTCGGGGTTCCACGAGGATCGTGACCAGGTCAGGCTCGGTGAGCGGCTCGATCGGCACAACGATCGGCAGGCGCCCGATAAACTCGGGGATCAGCCCATAGCGGAGGAGATCCTGCGGCATCACCCGTCCCAGCAGTTCACCCACCCGTTGCTCGCGCTTCGGCTCGATCGTGGCCCCGAACCCAATATTGGCCACCCGAATCCGCGATTCGATGATCCGGTCGAGGCCGTCGAACGCCCCGCCGCAGATGAAGAGAATATTGGTGGTGTCGATCTGGATGAACTCTTGATGCGGGTGCTTACGCCCGCCCTGCGGCGGGACATTCGCCGTGGTTCCCTCCAGGATCTTGAGCAGCGCCTGCTGGACTCCCTCCCCCGACACGTCCCGGGTGATCGAGGGATTCTCGGATTTCCTGGCGATCTTGTCGACTTCATCGATGTAGACGATTCCCCGCTCAGCCCGCTTCACGTCGTAGTCGGCGGTCTGGATCAGGCGGAGAAGAATATTCTCGACATCTTCACCGACGTACCCCGCCTCCGTCAGCGACGTCGCGTCGGCGATGGCGAACGGCACGTCGAGAATGCGGGCCAACGTTTGCGCGAGGAGCGTCTTCCCGCACCCGGTGGGACCGATCAATAGGATGTTGCTCTTCTGCAACTCGACGTCGTTCGAGCGCTTGGAGTGGGCGCCGATGCGCTTGTAGTGGTTGTAGACGGCGACGGCCAGGGCCCGCTTCGCCCGGTCCTGCCCGATCACATACTGGCAAAGTGTCTGGAAGATCTCATGGGGCTTCGGGACACCGCGGGGTTTGGCCGCCCCGCGCGGCTCGCCGTAGAGCTCTTCCTCAATGATCTCGTTGCAGAGTTCAATGCACTCGTCGCAAATGTACACGCCCGGGCCGGCGACCAATTTCCGGACCTGTTCTTGCGTTTTTCCGCAGAACGAGCACTTCAGACGATCTCGTTCATCCCCGAACTTAAACATCGATCCGGCGCCTCTGTGGGTGTATCATCTTTCAGCGACTGGGGGGAGGGATCAGCTGTCTTGGCTTGATCACGTCGTCGACGAGGCCGTAATCCTTGGCTTCCATCGAACTCATCCAGAAGTTCCGCTCCGTGTCGCGCTCCACGCGCTCCAGCGGCTGTGCCGTATGCTTGGCCAGCACCTCGTTGAGGATTTGCCGGATCGTCATGAACTCCTTTGTCTGAATCCCGATGTCCGTCACCGACCCCTGCGCCCCGCCCCATGGCTGGTGGATCATCATCCGGGAGTAGGGAAGCGCAAACCGCCGTCCCTTGGTCCCGCCCGCCAGGATGATCGCGCCCGCGCTGGCCGCCAAGCCGACACAGATCGTCGAGACCGGCGACCGCATATACTGCATCGTGTCGTATATCGCTAACCCCGCCGTGGCTTCCCCGCCCGGTGTGTTGACGTACAATTGGATCTCCTTCTCGGGGTCCTCGTACTCGAGGTAGAGCATCTGCGCAATGATCAGGTTGGCCATTTCGTCTTCGATGGGGCCGCCGATGAAAATGAGTCGTTCCTTCAGGAGGCGCGAGTAGATATCGTACGCTCGCTCCCCCCGTGCGGTCTGTTCCACGACCATCGGGATATAGTGCATCAAGCGCTCCTCCGCAAGTACAGTCTCTCCGCTTCGGGGCATCCAGCCCATTGCTTCCCCCCACCCTCTAGTAGTACCCCGACGGGCGGTGGGAAGGACGGGATCGAGCGCGCGTTCCGGCCCGGTCAAGCGGAAACCCCGGGGGAATCCGCTACTCCGCAGATTCTCCCGGGGCCTCCGCGCCCGCGGCGAGGCTGGGCGCCGTAGACACGCTGCCGGGGACCGGAGCTCCCGATGCCAGTGCGACCAGCGTCGCCATCGCCTTCTGCCGCAGCAGGTGTTCCCGCAAGGCGTCCAGCCGGTCCCCCTGGGCGAGCCAGGCCTTCGTCTTCCCGGCGTCTTCGCGCGACTCCTGAGCCAAGTTCTCGACTCCCTGAGAGATCTCCTCTTCGGTCAGCACAATCGCCTCGCGCTTGACGATCTCACGCAGCAGCAGACGGGTCCGGATCCGTCGTTCCCCCCCCACCCGCAGCTCCATCCGCAGCGCGGCCTCGTCTTTCTCTTGCGATCGGAGATAAGTCTCCAGACTCAACCCTTTCGACCGCAGCCGATCGGTGAGGTCTTCAATCATGTGTTCCACTTCGTGCGCGACCATGCTCTCCGGAAGCTCGATCCGGGCCTCCGCCAGGACCGCATCCACCACGCGCTCGCGGAGGGCGCGTTCTTCCGCCTCCGCCCGCTCCGCCACCAATCGCTCCCGCAACACCCCCCGCAGCGCCGGCAGGGTCGTTTGATCGGAGACGGTGCGGGCAAAGGCGTCGTCGAGCGCCGGGAGTTCCTTGCGGCGGACGTCCACCACGTGCACCTCAACCGGGCTTTCCGCCCCTGCGGGCTGGGCGGTGCGGTCCTCACCGGCCCGAGCACCCTCCAGCACGGCCTCCACCTCGGCCGGCAGCAACCCGCCCCCCACTTCAACGAGCAGTTCTTTGCCGGCTTGAAGACGGTCCGCTCCCCCTGGCGCCCGCGTCACTTTGAGCAAGATGTAGTCGCCCCGACGGGCGGGCTCATCCCCCGCAGGCACGAGATGCCCGTGACGGGCGCGGAAGTCTTCGAGCACCCCATCGACATCGGCGTCGGTGACGGGGTGAGTTTCTCGTTCCACGCGAAGCGCCCGGCAGTCGGGCAGGGTGATCTGGGGGTAAACGTCCACCACAGCGGTGAGGTGGAGCCCTTTGCCCTCGGGGGCGTCCTTGACATCAAAGGTGGGACGGGCGACGGGAGACACTTCCGCGTCGCGCACCGCCTCGGCGAAGCGCTCAGGCAACAGTTCGTTGAGCGCCTCTTCCCGAAGGGCCGCGGGGCCGAGGTGGCGCTCCAGCACGACGCGCGGCGCCTTCCCCCGGCGAAATCCGGGGACCTGCACCCGCTTCACCAAAGCGGCATAGGCGGCGTCCATCGCCCGAGCGATCTCGTCCTCGGAGATCTCAATCTCGAAGACCGCCCGGCTGCCTGGCTCGGTCCTCCACGCCATCTTCACCGGGGCCGTTGCCATCGCTGTGGATCTGCCTCCTTGCACCGAGTTCGGACGATGGATGCGTGATAGCCTCGACGATCCATCCGTCGAGGCTATCACCCCGGCGCAGTATAGCACACGACCTTTCGGCCGTTCAAGTAAGCGCGGACCGAAGTGCGGGCGGAGGGATTTGAACCCCCACGGACCTTTCGGCCCACTAGGTCCTAAGCCTAGTGCGTCTGCCGGATTCCGCCACGCCCGCGCGTCGCCGCCTCGATTTTACGTCCTCCCCTTTGGCGTCGTCAATTTTCGTCGCCCGCACTCCGCGCGCCGCTGGCGGGCCACGCGGCCCTTAGCGATTTACACCCCCAGGGGGCTCTGCTAAGATATGGTTGCGGGCCGTTAGCACAACTGGCAGTGCAGGGGACTCTTAATCCCAAGGTTGCAGGTTCGAGTCCTGCACGGCCCACCACATGATCGTTCCTCGCGTCACCTCTCGCTGCGCTCAATGGGGCGTTCCGACCCGATGCAATTCAGCGGAATCACGGACCGCGCCCTATCGTGCATTGCGGCCGCCGTTGCCCGAACCCGTGCTCACACCCAGAGAGTGTCTTGTCTTCAAGTTGAGCCTGACCGCTACCGCCGTCGCCTCGCTGCGCGTGCGCACGCCGAGCTTGTGGAGAATCGACGAGACGTGGTGTCCAACCGTTTTGGTCGAAAGGAAAAGCTGCCCCGCGATATCTGCATTGCGCAGACCCCCGACAACGAGCGCAAGTACCTCGATTTCTCGAGAAGTGAGACCTCCGAGGTTCTCCCTGGTCGAGGGGTGGGGCCCGCGGCGGAGGCCGCGCACGCCCCGCTGGCGCAGGCGGCGGGCGACGATCGTCGAGGCGGGGCGCGCACCGAGACGGCGCAGCTCCTCGAAGCTTCGCCGCAGGGACGCCTCATCGTCGGTGTGTGCAAGCGCGAGTGCGGCCTCGTAGGGGCACCCCATTTGTGTCCAGAGCTCCGCCGCCCGCATTCCCTCGCCGGCGATCTCCCGCGCGTAGGGCTCGGCGGCGCACGCCGGGGGGGTCACGAGGAGCCCGGCGCGCCAGCGCCAGCATGCCAGCTCTCCGGTTACCCACGGATCGCCCACTTCGAGTGCCAGTGCAAACGCTGCCCGGGTCTCCCCGTCAATCGCACCGGCATTGCCCGCGAGCCACGCCGCCTCGGCCCGTGCCGCGGCGATCGGCGCGATCCGCTGGAGCGGACCCGCCGTTTCGGCCAATCCAAGTGCTTCGTCCAGCAGCCGCCAGCACTCTGGATCTCCACGCCGCGCCCGCAAGAGCCCGACGATCACGAGCGCAAGAATGCGCAGGAGCGTGGCGTCTCGAGGATGCCCGAGAACGAACGAGGCCGAGTCCGCGGCCTCGGTCCAGCGTCCCTGGTCAAGTTCGACGCGGGCCCGGTATACGAGCAGGTACAGCACCCACAGGTCCAGGCCGCGTTCGGTACAGTACTCGATCCCCGCAGCGAGGCGATCCGCGAGCGCGTACGCACGCGTGCGTGTGATCGCCCACGCGAGATTGATGAAGGCTCGCCCCACGTGCTCTTCAAAGCCGGCCCGTTCGCCGAGCTCGATGCTCCGCTCGAGCTTCTCCCTACCTCCCGGGGCCCCGGCAAGGAATTCCATCGTACCGATGTTGTTGAGAGCGTGGACGAGGATCTCGGCGTCCTCGTGGCGCTGAGCAAACTCAAGCGCACGCTTGCCCCACGCGATGGCTCCCCCGCGGTCCTCGGCGTTCATATAGAGTTGCGAGAGGGCGCTGTAGGCCTTCGCGAGTTCGCGTCCCGGCGGGAGTTGCTCGAGCAGCGCCAGGGCCTTTCGGCCCGCCTCGCCGGCGTCCACCACGCGGCCGGAACACCAAAGAGGGTGTGAGAGCGAGCGCAGCACGTCCCCCTCCTTGCGCCGGTCGCCGAGCGCCCGATAACGATCGAGCGCACGCTCCAGCGCGTCGATCGCCTGGTGGAACTGGTCGGTCAGGAAGCACTCGTACGAGAAACGCTCAAAGAGGTCCGCTTGCGCCGCGAGGGGGATGACGTCCGCGAACCGGAGTGCCCGTGCGTACTGCGCGGCGGCCTCGCGGTGCGCGCCGACCGCAGCGGCACGCCCGGCTGCTTCCGGCGCAAACCGCAGCACGGCGTTCGCGTCGCCGGCAGCCTCCGCATGATGCGCGAGGCGGGTTGGATCGGGCTTCGCCGAGCCCGCGAGTGAGGACAGCACCGCACGATGCAGCTCGATCCGCCGGTGCGCAAGGATCGCGTCCTCGACGGCGAGACGCGCGAGCTCATGGCGAAACGCGATCGTCTCTCCCTCGACCTGCAGCATCCCGGACAATAGGCATTCCTCCAAACACTCGTAGGCCTCCCCCGCCACGGCCTGGAGGAGGGAGAATCCAGCGCCCGCGGGGACGACGGCGACGCACTCCAGCAACCGCTGTGCCGCGAGGCCCAGTCGCGCGACACGCGCCAAGACGGCGTCGCGCACCGTCGGGGGCACCTCTGTCTCGCCCACGCCCAGAACCTCGGTGACGAAAAATGGGTTACCCCGCGTCCGGCGGTGTAGCGCGGCCGGGTCGAGGCCGCTCCCTTCGGCAAGCGTCCGCACCGCCGCTTCTGACAGAGGTGGCAGGGTCATTCGATGTACTGCCGCGGAGGTGGCCAAGTCCCCCAGCACCAGCCGCAGTGGGTGCTTTGGCCCAACTTCGTCGTCCCGATACGTGGCCATGATGAGCGCGCAGGAGTCGTGAACACGGCGGCCGAGGAACCGGAGCAGGTCGAGCGTCGCTTCGTCGGCCCAGTGAACGTCCTCAAACACGAGGACGGTTGGCCCTCCACACCCCCGCAGTTCTTGGAGGAGGGCTCTGAACGCCCGCTGCCGCTGAGAGGCTTCTTCGATCAACGCCAGATCGGATCCCAGGGCGTCGGCAATGTCATGGAGCGGAGCGAGGGGGCGTGGCGTCGACAACGGCTCACACATTCCCCACGCGACGCGCACCGCCGACCCCGCGATCGTGCTGAACCTGTGGGCCAGGGTGGTTTTGCCACCCCCGGCTTCGCCGCCGATGAAAACGAGCGCCCCGCTGCCCCTCCGCGCCCCCTCGAGGCGATCCGCAAGTTTCTGGAGGAAGATGCCTCGTTCCAAGAACTGCATCATACCCTCCCCACGCGACTCAGACCCGGGCTTTCGGGGGTCAAAATAGGGATTCCTGCCGCACAACATAGGGGGTTCCCCCGATGCTCCGCGGACCGCACCTCGGTAGCATCGCGGATGAGACCTGTCGCGAGGGGGAAGAGGATGCCGAGATACGTGATCGAGCGCGAACTGCCAACGGGAATCACAGAATCCGAAATCGAGGATGCGGTCCGGCGGGCGATCGCTGTGAACGCAACCCTGCCCGCCATCCGGTGGGTTCACAGCAACCTGACGGTTGACCGGCGCAAGTTCTTTTGCGAGTACGAGGCTCCGAACCCCGACGCCTTGCGCGAGGCCGCACGACTGGCGGACATCCCATGCGACCGCGTGAGCGAGGTCGTGGAAGTTCGGGCCAGCCAATATAAGCTCTCCGGCGGCTGAGGGCGAGTTCGAGCCCTTCGCAGCGGCTTCACCCTGTTCAAAAAAAGGAGGTGGTGGGCATGAAGAGAGTGCCCCTGGTCCTCACTGCAGTACTCCTAGCGGGACTGCTCGCGGCGGGTCCCGGCCTGTTTCGCGGAGGCAACGTCCACGCGGCCGGGACGACAAATGCCCCCGTGGCCTCGGCCGTGATCGCCGAGTTGGCCCAGGCGCGTGTTGCCACGGCGAAATACGCCTCGGGGATCGAGCGGGCAAAGGCCGACGGCTACACGATCATCACCCCGATGATCCCCAACATGGGCTATCATTTTCTGAATCCAAAGATCAGCAGTTTCGACGTCTCGAAGCCGCCGATCTTGGTCTACGTCCGCAAGGGAGAGGACTGGCAGCTCGTCGCGATCGAGTGGGTCTGGCCCAAGAGACCCGCGGCCGCCCCCCTGCAGGGAGCGACGTACGGATCCTTTGGCGCCGCGTGCCACTATACGGACGGATCGTTCATCGCCGCCTACGCCGAAGCGACATGCGTGAAGCGACATCCCAAGACCGGTGCGGAGTTCAGCTTCTGGCATCCCCCGCTGGTGACGTTCCACGTGTGGATTTGGTACCCGAACCCCAACGGCCTCTTCGGAGAATACAATCCGCTCTTGACCCCCTTCAACAACGAGTAGCGCGAGATTGAATGAGGAGGGAAGGAAAGGGCCTTCCCTCCTTTTCCTCCGATCAATGAAACGGAACATCTTCCTCCTCGCCGCCCTCCCCTTACTGTTGCCGTTGTATGCCGGTGCCGAGATGCCCTCGACCATCCGTATCGAAATGAGTGAATTCGCCTTCCGGCCTGCGACGATCCATCTGACGATCGGCCATCCCCTCCGTCTGGTGCTGGTGAATCGTGGCCAGATCGCCCATCAGTTCCAGACAGGGTATGTCTCGGCGCTCCCGGTGGTCCTGGTGAGCGGCGCGCTGCACGAGGAGGCTCCCGGACTCGACGTAGTGCGGTTGGATCCTGGCGGGACTGCGCGGCTGGAGTTTCTGGCCCGCAAGAAAGGCGACTTTGAGTTCTTTTGTGGGATCGAGGGCCACCGCGAAGCCGGGATGCACGGCATCCTCGAAGTGCGGTAGTGGCGCGACGTCCTCGCCGCGGCATACATCCATGATCTATCGCTCGACGGTCCGGCTCCTCTAGGGACGTCGGGGCCCACCTGAATGCAACAAGCCTTAGCCCCCCCGATGAAATCGCATTTTCCGGCAGGAACGACCCACCGCTCCGCCGCATAGAGTAGATCGATTTGCCGCCCGGCGCGTCGCCCACCCTGCCCTCCCGGTTGGAGGCAGGCGAATCCCCATGGGTGCCGCGTCGGATGAGACCATCGAGCGGTCAGCCCACTCCGTTCGCCTCGGCCGGGAGATCATGACCGCTTTGACCAAGTCAGTCCGTAGGCAGGTGATGACATGCAAGGGCCCCGCTGCTTCGCCAGCTTCACCGTCGCCGCCCTTCTCTTAGTCGCCCGCCCTCCGGCGAGCGTGGGGGCGCAAGGTGGGGCGACGCTGACGGTCGCCCAAAGCGGTGCGGTCGCGACGCTTGATCCAGCGGGTCCATCGAACGACCTGATGCACCCCGCGGGGTCAGCGGCCGCATCTCTCGTCTACGAGGGCCTCGTCGGGTTCGACACCGAGATGAAGATCACCCCGGAGTTGGCCTCGTCGTGGAGGGTGGATCGCGACGGTCGAACGTGGATGTTCAAGATCCGGGGCGGGGTGTCATTCCAGGACGGCACTCCCCTTACCGCGCAAGCGGCGGCCATCAATTTCGAACGAGAGATCAACTCGAAAACCAACGAATCGACCCTGTCGCTCTGGGATCCCATCGCCTCGGTCACCGCCCCAGACGCGTCCACGTTGCAGATCGTCACCACAAAACCCTACGGCGCGCTCCTCAACACGTTGGCCCACGGCTCCGCCCTCATCGCCAGCCCGGCCGCGCTGGAAAAGTGGGGCGCCCAATACAAACTCCACCCGGTCGGCACCGGACCGTACGTGCTGGACCGATGGGACGTCGGGACGCAGCTGGAACTGGTCCAAAACTCTCAGTACTGGGGAGGGAAGCCCGGGTTCGGACGAATCATCCTGCGCGACATCCCGGATCCGGCCGCGCGCGTCGCCTCGCTAGAAAGCGGCCAGGCCCAGGTCGCCGAATCGATCCCGCCCGAGAACGCCGACCAAGTGCGGCGGATTCCCTCAACCCGCGTCATTATCGAGCCGGGGCTGGCCACCTTTGGGATGGGGATCAATCTGACGCGGCCCGTCCTCCAGGATCTCCGGGTGCGGCAGGCGCTCAACTACGCCGTCAGCAAGGATCTCCTGGTAAAAGCCCTCTTCCACGGAGACGCGAGGGTGCTGGATTCGCCCCTGGCGCCCGGAGCCGCAGGCTACACCGACGTCGGACCCTGGCCGTACGACCCGCCAAAGGCGCGTCGGCTGCTCGACGCGGCGGGATGGAAACCCGCTCCTCCGATTGGCATCCGGGTCAAGGACGGCAAGTCGCTTGAGATCACACTCCTGACTCCGCGGGGGACCTTCCCACACGACATGGAGGTCGTGGAGACGCTCGCCGACTATCTGCGAAACGTGGGGTTTGGACCCCATTTCCTCTACGTCGACTCCGCGGCGTTTCGGGACGCCCTGTTGGCCCCTCCCGATCAGTACAAGTGGGATCTCGCGTATTTTGGATTCACCCCCGGCAACGGCGACGGCGGGTATCACCTCGATGCCCTCTATCGGTCGAATCCCGACCGCCAGCATCGGCCCCAGATCTGGAATTTTACATGGTACAGCAACCCACAGGTAGACGCGTGGCTTAATACGGGGGACCAGGCTGTCGATGCGCGGATCAGGGACGCCGCCTACGCCAAGGCGCAGCGGCAGGTTTGGACAGATGCGCCCTACCTCTGGCTGTTCTCGGAGGATGTCATCGTCGGGACGCGGGACGTCAAAGGGGTCGACGTCCTGCCCACCGCCCTCACGATGCTCAAGCACGCCCACCCGTAGCCCCCGCCGCGAAGGACCCGAGCGATCCGGCGCGGGGACTTCACGGTCCTTGGAAGGGAGGCTCAGCAGGCCTTCAGGTATCCGTGATCGCGCCCGTATTGAGTCAGAGCCCGGCGCATCGCCCGCCGGCCACGGAAAAGTCGACTCATGACCGTCCCCCGGGGAATGCTGAGGATATCCGCAATCTCCTGGTAGGAGAATCCCTCGAGATCCGCGAGGATGAGGCAGGCCCGAAAGACCTCCGGGATCTCCATCAATGCCTGTCGCACCTCCGCATCCATCAACCCGGCCATGATCAGTGACTCGGGGGTATCGTGAACCACAAACGCCGGATCCTGCCCTTCCAGCTCGTCGACGGTCTGCACGGTACGGGATGACGCCCGGTACCGATCGATGTGCGCGTTGTGCAGGATCCGGAACAACCATGCCTTGGGGTTGGTGTCCGGCTTATAGGTGTGCAACGACCGCCACGCCCGCAGGTAGGTCTCCTGCACCAGATCCTCCGCATCTTGGGGCCGACCGCTGAGCCGCAACGCCGTGCGGTAGAGGGCGTCCAGGTGCCGGGTTGCCATCTCGTTAAACAACACGGCTTCGGGTGACCCCGGAGTGCGGGCCCGCAGCGCCGCCTCCTTCGACCCGAGGAGGACGGCCGCGGACGGCGCGACCGATGTGCTCGCCTGACGGTCCACTTGTTCCATTCGGCTCACCTACTTTCTATCAGCTTGAGCATCGTATCGACGCCCGCCTCGAGGGGACCCCCGTGGCGGTGCGTCTTCATAAGCAAAATGGCCCCTTCGATCTGGGTGACGAGCGCGACGGCAACCCGCTGCGTGTTCATGTCCTGGCGAAACTCACCCTGGGCCACTCCCTCTTGAAGGCACCGGTCGATCGACTGCTCCCAACGGGTGAAAAATTCGCTCAGCCGCCGTCGAAATTCCGGGTGCACCCCGCCCAGTTCGGCCGCGAGGTTGCCGAACGGGCATCCGTAGCGATACTCATCGGCTCGCTGTCGGGCCGCCACGTTCTCGTACATGAGTTCGAGCCGCCGTCGAGCGGAGGTGGTTCGATCTTCGAGGATTCCCCCGATGCATCGCCCCTCGAATGCCTCCGCTTGCTGCCGCAGCACCTCGAAGCCTAGGTCTTCCTTGCTTCGAAAGTGATAGTAGAAATTGCTCCGGCACACCCCGCTGGCCTCAAGGATGTCCTCAAGCGCAGTCGACTGGAAGCCCCTCAAATGAAACAGGGCCCGCGCGGCCTCGACGATCTTCTCCCGACTGTGTTTGTCCCGCCCCATTCTTGGCGCCCGCTTGTGTGGTTTAGATAGGACTGTTCAGTCCTAATTGTACCCGTTCCGCCCTTGTTCGTCAAATTCTTGCACCGGGGGTTCACGGATTGGTATCGTGGGAAAGATTAGTCGGCACCCCGAGTTCGAAGCCCGCCGTAGGAGGCATCGTTAAGTTGGGTAGCGCTGAGATCGGAAATTCGCTGCGAATCCCCCTCTGGGGAGTCGTGGTGCTGACCGTAACCTGGCTCCCCGCCTTTGCCGCGGCCCGGCCAGAACCCGTCCTCCCCGGAAACGTCCTGATCGCAGACGCGGGGAACAACCGGATCATCGAAGTGACCCCGGAAAAGCGGGTGGTCTGGGAGTTCCCGCGGCCTGGGGATCTGGCCCCGGGAGAGTCCTTTTACTATCCCGACGATGCGTTCTTCACGCCGGGCGGACGAACAATCATCACGAACGAAGAGGAAAACCACGCCATCTCCATCATCGACTATGCTACCCATAAGATCGTCTGGCGCTACGGCCACCCCGGCCATCCCGGAAGTGGGGCCGGCTACCTCAACACCCCAGATGATGCGTATCAGTGGCCCGATGGGCGGGTCACCGTCGCCGACATCAAGAACTGCCGCATTCTCATCTTCGATCCGCCACCGGCGCACCACATCCAGAAACAGTTCGGGGTGACGAAGGATTGCCGTGCGGGGTCGGGGCACTTCCTCTATCCCAACGGCGATACCCCGCTGCGCAACGGCCACATCCTCCTCACGGAAATCGGCACGCGCAGCGCGGCGGAGCTCGATCCGGTTTCGGGGGACATCCTGTACCGGGTGCCGCTCCATGTCGACTATCCGTCAGACACTCAACTAACCCACGACGGGCTCTACTTGGTGGCCGATTACAGCCGCCCGGGTCAGATCGCGCTGGTGACCAGGCAAGGAAAGGTCGCGTGGCGGTACGCCCCCCGATCGGGGCCCGGCCGGCTCGACCATCCGTCCCTGGCAATCGAACTGCCGAGCGGCAACTTTCTCATAAACGACGATTTCAATCACCGGGTCATCGTGCTCAGCCGGGCGGGCCAAATTCTCTGGCAGTACGGGGTCACGGGAACCCCGGGCCGGGGGGCGGGACAACTGCACACCCCCGATGGGGTAGACCTGAAACCGGCGGGGTTCTCCCGCTAGCGTCGTCAGAAGCGGGAGGCCCCCCACTCCCCGCTCCAACGATCCCCCAACGACGGTTACGGGACGATGACCCGCCCCGCAATCAACCCCTCCACCGCCTCCCGCCAGACGGAGGGCCCTCTCTGCTCTCCGGGAAATCTCCCGCGGATGCGGCCGTCGGCACCGACAAAAAACGTCTCGGGGACCCCGGTCGTGCCGAAAAGACGGCCGACATCGCCATCGGGATCGCGCAGATTGCGGTAGGTGATACCGAACTGTGTAAGGAACCGCCGGGCCGGCGAGGCAAGGTCTTGGGTGTCAATTCCGAGTACGATGACTCCCTTCGCCCGATACTCCGTCCAGATGCCTTCAAGCAGCGGGGCCTCCTCGCGGCACGGGACGCACCACGAGGCCCAAAAATTGACGATCACGGGATGACCGCGCAGGTCGGACAGCGAGACCGATCGACCGTCAAAGTCGACCAGGGTCACAGCGGGGACCAAGGGGGTATCTCCCCTGGCGAGCGCCTCCCCAATCTCGAGGGACCGCTGGTGGTGCACCACGGCCCAGGCGAGAACGCCCAGCACCGCTGCCACCGGGATGAGTAGGGCCGCCCGGACTCCCCAGGGTGACCGCACGGCAGGAGCCATAGGTTAATGGTACCAGAAAGCCCCTCCGCCCCCCTTCAGTTCTCAAATTGAGAGCAAACTGCTCTTGACTGGGTCGACGCTCCGTGGTACCGTAATTTCCCGTCTCATAGAGCGGACTGCAAGGCTGGGGGCGCCGTCTCAAGTACTTGTGGCGGCCCAGCCCAAGGGCACGGACTTCTCGAGACGGGATGACCGACGGCTGCGACAGCCCAGGACCGGACACTCTCCGTGCTGGGCGGCAGCCGTCTCAGTTTTCGCGATTACGAGAGATATCGAAAGAAATATCGAGTGCTAGCGCGATAAACAGCGGATTTATGCGGCAAAGCCCCTGCCGACCCCTCTTGATCCCCTTGAAAGGACGCTGACCACAGTGAAAAATGAGAGTAGTTAGCACTTGCCCATGGCGAGTGCTAAACTCCACAGAGTTGAGGAGGCCCGGGTATGCCCGCCAAGCTCCTGCTTTACGATGAGGATGCGCGCAAAGCCCTCGAGCGCGGCGTCGAGAAGGTCGCGAGCGCGGTCCGCGTCACGCTCGGCCCGAAGGGGCGAAACGTCGTACTTGAAAAGAAGTGGGGATCGCCGACGATCACGAAGGACGGCGTCACCGTCGCCAAGGAGATCGAGCTGGAGGACCCCTATGAGAACATGGGCGCCCAATTGGTCAAAGAGGTGGCGAGCAAGACCAACGACGCCGCGGGGGACGGCACGACGACCGCAACGGTCCTGGCCCACGCGATCGTAAAGGAAGGGCTCCGGAACGTCGCGGCCGGCGCGAACCCCATGATCCTCAAGCGCGGCATCGACAAGGCGGTGGCGGCCTTAGTGGCGGAGCTCAAAAAGCTGAGCGTTCCGCTGGAAGGCAAGGACCATATCGCCCACGTCGCCAGCATCGCCGGGAACGATCCCGAGATCGGCCGGATTATCGCCGAGGCGATGGACAAAGTCGGCAAGGACGGGGTGATCACCATCGAGGAATCCAAGGGGATTGAGACGACGGTCGAGGTCGTCGAGGGCATGCAGTTCGACCGGGGCTACATCTCGCCCTACATGGTCACCGATGCGGACAAAATGGAGGCGGTGCTCGAAGATCCCTACATCCTCCTTACCGAGAAGAAGATCAGCGCGGTCAAAGACATCGTCCCCTTAATGGAGAAAGTCATGCGTTTCGGCAAACCCCTCATCGTCGTCGCCGAGGACGTCGAGGGAGAGGCGCTGGCCACCCTGGTCGTGAACAAGCTGCGCGGCATCATGCCGTGCTGTGCGGTGAAGGCCCCCGGCTACGGCGACCGCCGAAAGGCGATGCTGCAGGACATGGCCGTGCTGACCGGCGGAAAGGTCGTCAGCGACGACATCGGCATCAAGCTCGAGAACGTCGAGATCGAGATGCTGGGCCGTGCGGCCAAGGTGCGTGTGGCCAAAGAAGAGGCGACGATCATCGAGGGGCGGGGCCCCAAGAAGGACATCCAAGGGCGGATCGCCCAGATCAAGAAAGAGATCGAAACAACAACCTCCGACTATGATAAGGAAAAACTGCAGGAACGGCTCGCCAAGCTCGCCGGCGGCGTCGCCCAGATCAAGGTCGGCGCAGCCACCGAGACGGAACTCAAGGAGAAGAAGCATCGCTTCGAGGACGCGCTAAGCACGAGCAAGGCGGCGGTCGAGGAAGGCATCGTCCCCGGCGGAGGAACGGTGCTGCTCAACATCTCCAAGGCCCTGGACAAGGTCGATACCGATGGCGGGGATGAGAAGATCGGCGTGAATATCGTGCGCCGTGCGATCGAGGAGCCCGCCAAGTGGCTGGCGGCCAATGCCGGGATGGAGGGCGCGGTCGTCGTCGAGCGCATCAAGTCCGAGAAGAGCGGCATCGGCTACAACGTGGCGGAGAATCGGTTCGAGGATATGCTCAAGGCCGGGATTATCGACGCGACCAAGGTCACCCGACTGGCGCTCCAAAACGCCGCGAGCGTGGCAAGTCTTCTGCTCACCACCGAAGCGTTGGTGGTGGAGAAGCGGGAGAAGAAGAAGGCCGCGCCCACCCCGGGTGGGTACAATCCGGAAGATATGGACATGTAGCGACCGGGCAATCCGCCGGGCCATTCCGAGGGGGGCCGACTACCGGCCCCCCTGCGCTATTTCTGCGTCGCTCCGCTGAGGCGCTCCACGGTGCGCGCGTACACCATGCGCCCCATCTTGCCGACCCGGCCGGGCACCAGCACCACCAGGACGCCGTACCTCGGGTCGACGACTTGGACATCGGCGGGGTCGGCCAAGCCCTCGACCCGAACCGTATCACCCACCTGCACCAGCCGCCCCTGCCGATCCAGGACGCCGTGCGCGGTCGTCACCGGAACCGCCATCGCCACTCCCCCTTCCTTCACCTCGATCGGGTAAACCCGCCGTCGATCCGGCGGGCCTGCCCGCCCGCCACTAACTTTTCGAGATGGGCCAGCACCGTCCCCTCCGCCGCCCTCCACAACCGCGGATCCAGATCTGGATAAAGGGTGCGCGCCAGGTCGGAAGGCGTCCGCGCGACCTCCGTGAGCGCGTCGAGGATTTGGCGCTCGCGCATACGTCGGTGCGCCAGATATTCCGCAACCCGCACCTTGGGTTCCCTGATCAGCGGTCCGTGGCCCGGCGCGATGCTCGCCAGGTTGAGTTGAGCAATTCGCTCCAACGATTTGAGGTAGTCGATCATCGATCCGCCGGGTGGGGTCACCTGGACCGTCCCTTGGCCCAGGATCAGATCTCCCGAAAATAACACCCCCGGGCCCTCCCAGTAGAATGCCACGTGGTCCGGCGCGTGCCCTGGCGTGTAGACTACCCGGCATGCTTCCCCCCGAAACGGGAAGATCTCCCCGTCGTGGAGGGGGCGGCCGGTGCCCCGCCATCCCCGTACCTGAGCCCCGGTTTCCCGCGCCAAGCGGGCGACACCCCCCACATGGTCGCTGTGCCCGTGGGTGACAAGGATCAGGACCACTCGCCCGCCGGCGCGGGCGGTCCGTTCGATCACCCGCGCGAGGTGGGCGGGGTCGTCCGGGCCGGGGTCGATCACGACGGCCTGACCAGCGGAATCGATGAGATAGGTGTTGGTCCCAGCGAGCGTGGCGGGCGACGGGTTGGGGGCGGTGATCACTTCAAATGGTGCCCCCGCGGGATCGGGCCCTGGGGCACCCTCTCCACCCTGCTCGGCGCCTATCGGTCCTCCTCGCTTTCGCGATCGAGGAGCTCGAAGCGGGGGCGCCACCGTTTGTCGAGCAGGCGTTGCGCGCGCTCGTGCGTCGCGGCGTTGACACTCAGCCGCTCTTCGCCGCCCGGATCATCGCACGCGGCCACCCACCGACCGCCGCGGCGGTCGAACTCCACCCTGACTCCGGTCATGACGGGGCGTACCTCTGGCATGAGGGGGAACCCCTCCCTGAACGACCCAGGATGGGGTGGCCGAGGGGATTTGAACCCCCAACCCCCAGAGCCACAGTCTGGTGCTCTGCCAAATTGAGCTACGGCCACCACGCGCCAGCATTGTAGCATCAGCGACCGGCGAGCGTCCAGGGCCGGGTCTGAGGGGCGATTAGAGTGGGCATGAACCCAACCGGATCGCTGGGCGCTCGGTCCGCGCATCGATCGAACGGGAGAGTGATCGCCGGTGAAATGGGTTGCGCTGATCAGCACCGTCGGAATGGGGGCCATCTTTCTTGCGGGACTGCTGGCCTTCACATTTTATGTTTCCCGACTGTCCAAGGTCGTCGCGGCTCCGGGATGGTTCCTACCCCATCTCGCCCAAGTCCTCATCGTGATCGACATCGTGATCGCCGTCGGACTCGGGGTGACGGCAATCGTCCTCTTACGCATGCGGTCGGAATAGCTCACCGATCCAGAGGGCCCAGCGCCTCCGCCAGGGCTTCCACCAGGTGCACGGCCGGGCGCCCGGTGCCGTGGAGGATCTGCTGACGGCACGACGCCCCCGCGGCGACGATCAGCGCGTCGACGGGGAGATCTCGAATCGCCTTGAAGAGGGCACGCTCGCCCATCGCCAGCGACACGGCATAGTGCTCCGCCTCGTAGCCAAACGACCCGGCCATCCCGCAGCAGCCTGAGTCCGCCTCCACCACCGTTGCTCCGGGAAGCCACCGAAGCGCAGCCAGCGACGGCTGCGTCCCCACCATCGCCCGTTGGTGACAGTGCCCGTGAAGCAGCACTCGACGCTCGCGGCGCCCCAGGGGAAGGTCGATCCCCCGTGCGTGAAGCTGAACGAGGAATTCCTCGATCATGAACGTTTGCCGGGCCACCTGATCCGCCGCACCGCCGGGGGCAAGGTCGGGGTACTCGTCTTTGAGGGTCACCGTGCACGATGGTTCGAGGCCGACGATGGGGATGCCCTCGTCCGCGTACGGACGCAGCCGCTGCGTATTTGCCGCGGCGAGGGCCTGGGCTTCTTTCAACAGCCCGTTGCTGATCATCGGGCGACCGCAGCATCGGCTCGGGGCGAGCACGACCTCGCACCCGGCGGCCTCCAGCACCCGCACCGCGGCTTGCCCGATCGCCGGATAGTAGTACTCGGTAAACGTGTCAACAAGCAGCATGACCCGTCCGCCACCCGGAAGCGCCTTCGCCGCCCCGTTCGCTCCTCGAGGGCTGCCCCCGCGGTGGCGGAACCACCGCGTGAACCGTTGCCGGCTGAAGGCAGGCAGGCGACGGCGGGGGTGAATCCCGAGCGCGCGATGCAGCAGCCACCGAACGGGGGGTGTTCCGATGACCCAGTTTGAAACCGGCGCCGTGGCACATCCCACCGGCCCGGCCGCGGCGACGTGGCCAAACATCCTCGCCCGGAACGGCACCCCATGGGCCGCATAGTAGTGTGCGAGGAACTCATGCTTGAGCTTCGCCATGTCGACGTTGCTCGGACATTCCGCCTTGCAGGCTTTGCACCCGATGCACAGATCCATCACCGCATACAGCTCGGGGCCGGTCAGTGCCTCCCGTGGGAGCCGACCGGAGATGGCCGCCCGCAGCGCGTTCGCGCGGCCCCGCGTGCTGTGCGCCTCTTCCTTGGTCACCATGTAGGACGGGCACATCGTGCCGCCCTGCGGTTTCCGGCAGGCTCCCACCCCGCTGCACAACTCCACGGCGTTCGTAAACCCGCCGTCGCGGTGGAAGTCCTGCACGGTGTGAATCGCGTCCGCCCGATAGGCCGCGCCGTAGCGCAAGGACGCGGTCATCGACGGCGCGTCGACGACCTTCCCCGGGTTCATCCGCCCCTCCGGGTCGAACGCGGCCTTGATCTCACGAAAGGCTTGATAGATCTGAGGGCCAAACAGCTTCTCGTTGAAGTGGCTCCGAGAGAGCCCATCCCCGTGCTCCCCGCTCATCGCTCCGCCAAACTCCTGCACCAGATCGCTGATCTCTTCTGCGATTTGCCGCATGGTATCGATATCCTTGGCCTCGCGGAGGTCGAGGATGGGCCGGGTATGCAGGAGGCCGACGCTGGCGTGACCGTAGAACGAGGCGTGAGTCCCGTGCCGCTCGACGATTTCCCGGAACCGGCGGACGTACTCGGCGACCCGGTCAGGGGCCACCGCGGTATCCTCCACGAACGCCACCGGTTTGCGAGCCGTCTTCATCCCAAGCAACAACCCCACACCCGATGACCGTATCTGCCAAAGATTGGCCTGGGCCGCGGGCTCGATCGCGCGGACGATCGCCCCCCCGAACCCTCGGCGGCGCATGCGCGATTCGAGCGCATCGAGCCGTGGGAGCAGGGCCTCGGGAGTTTCCGCCGCGTACTCCACCACGATCAACGCGGCCGGATCCCCTTCCACAAAGGTCATCTTCGTTGAGTAGTCCCGCATCTGGCGGGCCATATCCAGGATGATCTTGTCGATCAGTTCTACCGCGGTTGGGTGGGTATCCAAGATCTCCGGCGTCACCTCCAACGCCGGTACAATATCGTCAAAGTGCAACACCGCCAGCACCGTCGCCTGGAGACGGGGAACGATCCGGACGGTTGCCTCCGTGACGGTGGCAAGCGTCCCCTCCGACCCCACCACCAGTTTGGCCAGGTTCCACGGCCCGCCTGGAGGAAATTCGTCGAGGTTGTAGCCGCCCACCCGGCGCTGGATCTTCGGGTAGCGCTGGGCCACCTCGGCGCGGGTGCGCTCAACAACCTCGGGGATCATCCGGTACAGGACCCCTTCCGGCCCCTCTTTCCGCGCCCGGGCGGCCACCTCCGCACCACCGAGCGGTTCGAACGTGACCGCCTCGCCGCCCGCGAGCAGGGCGCGAACCGAAATCGTGTTGTCGACGGTCTTCCCGAATACGATCGACCGCGCGCCGGAGGAGTTATTGCCGATCATCCCCCCAATCGTCGCGCGGTTGCCGGTGGAGGTCTCCGGGCCGAAGACCAGTTTCCTCGGCGCCAGCGCGTTCGCCAGCTCGTTGCGCACCAGCCCGGGTTGGACGCGGGCCCATCCGGCGTCTGGGTTCACTTCCAGGATGCGGTTCATGTACTTCGAGAAGTCGAGCACGACTGCGTGCCCGACGGTCTGACCGGCGAGGCTCGTCCCTCCTCCGCGCGGCAACACCGGAACGCGGGCCCGTCGGGCGATCTCCAGAACCGCCTGCACGTCATCCGTGTCCCGCGGGATGACGACGCCGATGGGCTCGATTTCGTAGATGCTGGCATCGGTGCTATAGAGCACCCGGGACACCGCATCGAAGCGTACTTCGCCGCGAACCACCCGGCGGAGGTCCTCCGCCAGATCCTGCACGAAGGTAGCCGATGACATGGTCACATCACCTGCCGCATCTCGCCGCCGAGGTAGCCGGTCACGGTCACCAGCGCCGCCCCCATCAGGGAGAGCAGGAGGATGCCGGAAGACGGCCGATTCGCTCTTCGCCACCGCCAGAGGAAGACGCCGAGGTAGGCGGCGGTGGAGGCGTACGCGAGCACGCTATGCACGTTGTGACGGAGCAGCAACCCGGTGCCCACGCCCTGTTGCTCCTGGGCGAGCAGATCCGCCCACCCCAGCAGGATGCTTCCCGCCGCGCCGACCAACCCAAGCCCCACGAGCCAGAACGCCATGTCTCGGTAGAACGTCCCCGGCCGCCGCCATCCCATCAGGTCGAAGAAAGTGCTGGCGAGCCAGAACGCGATGGGGAAATGAACGACCGTGGGATGAATCAGCATCCACAACTCCTTCGGCGGCGTATTGCGGTGATCGTGCCTTGTGCTCCGATCCCATCCATCTCGACGTGAAGGTGGATCCTCCGTCACCATCCGCAACATGTTGAACCGTCCCGCGCTGTGCGGTCGATGCGCGGCGCCCTCCCTCAAGGAGTCAACAACGGGATCGCGACGCATGCCATGGCTGCCAACACCCAGATCGTCCGGTGCTCCCGGACCAAGGCGGCGGCCGCCGCAGCGGCACCCAGGGTGATAAACACGCCCCCCAGCAGCCAGGCTCGAGCCAGCAGGGCGGCCCGCGGATCCTGCCCGCTCATCGCCGCCGCAAGAAACACGAACCCGGCACGACTGACCGTGACCTCGAACCCGGCGCGCAAGATCAGTCCTCCCACCACGCCGGCCGCGGTGGCTTTCAGCCAGTCGTTTCCCTCCAGCAGCCCCCGGCCGCTGTCGAGCTCCGGCTGGGATCCCGGGCGCGGATCGACTGGCAAAATCTCCGGGCCGCCCGTGCTCCAGTCGGGGCCCGCATCGAGGGTCCCTCAGGAGTCGCCGATTGCGGCCGGTGCGCTTTCGATCTCCGCTCGCCGATGCTCGAGGTCCTCCAGCCTCCGACGGTACTCGAGTCGAGCAACCACAGCGCCTTGGACGTAGCTCAGCACCACACCGTCCACCGGGCGCTGGATTTTCCGCTCCCGCTCGACAATAATGTCCGCGAGGCTGCTCACGAACTGCCTCAACTCCATGGGCGATCCCTCCTTGGGGCCGCGGCGCCCTTGCTCCCGGCGACGCGCTCGCGTGCATCCCTCGCCCGAGGGTTCTCGCCAAAGGAATCATCTCCTCCGCCCGCCGACCAGGACTGGGCGTCAACCGCCGCGAAGAGGGAGACCATGGACCTCTGCCCGTTCCCCAGGCGGCCCAGCCAGGCGCCGAGGCGCACCAAGGACTTTCCTCTTCCATGAGCCCAGTATCTCCAGGATATCCGGAACCGCTTGGTTCTGGTCAGGCGAGAGAGCTGTCCGCCCCACCGGGGGACGACGCAGCCGTGGGACCAACGATTTGGGACGCGCGACTCGCGTGCGTTCTCATCTTGTTCCTCACCGTGATCTTAATCGGGCCGCTTCTGGTGGGGGACATGCGTCCGCTCCAGGCCACCCTTTTCATCCTCGGTTTGTACATTCTGAAGATCACCTCCGCCGCGGTCTGGTCGATTCGAAACCCCCGGCGAATCACGATGCCCGCCCCGCTCCCCTTCGTTTCGGTCCTCATCCCCGCGCGCAACGAGGAGCGGGTCATCGCCACGACCATTGCTGAAGTCGCCGCTCAAGACTACCGGGGGCCCGACGGAGAGCCGCGGTTCGAAGTCCTCGCGATCGATGACGCCTCCTCTGACGGCACCGGGGCGATCCTCGCGTCTCTAGCGACCCAGTACCCTCAACTGCGGATCCTCACCCGATTGGATGCCCAAGGGGGCGGGAAGGCCGCCGCGCTGAACGCCGCGTTACCTCACTGCCGTGGCGAAGTCATCGTCGTTTTCGACGCCGATATCTTGATCGCCCGCGATTTCCTTCGGATTTTGATCAGCAACCTGGATCCCTCCATTGCCGGCGCCCAGGCCCGCGTGCGGATTTACAATCGCGACCGCCACCCGTTGGCAGCCTGCCAGGATGACGAATTTGCCGCGTTTCACAAGGTGATGCAGCTCGGGCGGAACGCGCTGGATGGCGCGGTTGGCCTGGGCGGCCAGGGGCAGGCCGTCTGGGCATCTGCGCTTCAGCAGGTCGGAGGGTGGCACACCGGGGCATCGACCGAAGATCTCGATCTGACCGTGCGCCTGGTGCTGGCGGGACATCGGGTGAGGTTTTGTCCCCAGGCGGTTGTTTGGCAGGAAGGAGTCACCAGCCTGCGAGGCCTCTTCCGGCAACGACGCCGGTGGGCCGCGGGGAACTTGCGGGTGTGTTTTACATACCTGTGGCCCCTGTTGAGAGCGCGTGTGGTTCTTGGTAGACGGCTCGACTATGCGGTGTACCTGACGAGCATTCTCACGCCGTTCTGGCTGCTGTTGTCCTATCTCGTTGTCAACTTGCGCCTCATCTTCAACGCAGACCCTGCCCTCTCGCTCGCCCCCGCGTATATAGCGATCAGCGCGGTGGCCTATTTTCCTCTGCTCGTGATCGGGCTGTGGGGAGAGGTCACGCGATCACCCCTCGACCTGATCTGGCGCGTCGTCCGACTGTGGGGCTACAGTTTCCTCTGGATTCCCATCGGCCTGGCCGCGCTGTGGCAAACCTTAATCGTGCGCGCACCCGTTTGGGACAAAACGCCACATGCGGGATTGCATCCCAGCGAGCGGTTGTTGATCGGACAAGGGGCGGTCGACGGGGATGGCTGAGCGCCACACTCACGGTTAGCCGAACCGGCCCTCTTCGCTGAGGGCCGGGTGATGCCGCGCGTGTTGGCGAACTACTGGTAATGTTCCACGAGCTACCCGCGCTGAATGACCTCCGACAGTCGTCGTCGCTCGACCCAGTCCCGGGCCCACCGCAGCATATACGAGTTGGCTTCTTCCTGGGTAGAAAATGTCTCGACGTCCTGGGGGGAGATCAGGTATTCGAGCCTTGGCGGGCCGGCTTCCACGACAACCGCCTTCGGCCGCCACCCTTTCCTGACGCCTCGCCCAGACGGCACCCATTGCGACCGAGGTTCAATGCTGTAGCCGTTTCGCTCGATCACCGCTTCACTCATCCAGACATCCCTCCTGGGCGGTTGGCGCCCGAGAGGGTGTGTATACCCGAATACCCCTGCTTCGAGACTCGCGAGGTCGGGCCTTCTCAGCATCCTCGCCCCGGCTCAACGTCCGGCGCCTTCGATCACCTGGTGGTTGACCCGCACGCTTGGTTCGACATGGTGCTCTCGCACCTCTGTCGGGGTTGGCTGCCTCCCGGCGCATCCTGCCGACGGTCATTTCGATACGTTTGCGGATTTCGGTTAGTATCTCGATATGCCGGTGTGGGCTGATTACCCGGAGGAGTCCACCGCGGCGACCCTTGCGGAGCCGGTATCCGGTTCGCCGGCTCGCGATACGCCGGTGTGGGTTGATTGCTCGGAGGGGTCCACCGTGACGGCCCTTGCGGAGCCGGTGCTCGGTCTCCCGGCCTGCGATACGCCGGTGTGGGTTGATTGCTCGGAGGGGTCCACCGTGGCGCCCCTTGCGGAACCGGTCCTCGGTTCGCCGGCTCGCGATATGTCGGTGTCGACTGATTGCTCGAAGGGCTCCACCGTGATGGCCCCTGCGGGACCGGTCCCTGGTTTGCCGGCCCGCGATACGCCGGTGTGGGTTGATTGCTCGGAGGGGTCCACCGTGACGGCCCCTGAGGAACCGGTACCCGGTTCGAATCACGGTGGGTGGGAACGTCCCAGCGGGTGTCCGGGCCGCGCACGGGCGCATCACGATACGGCCCATAGTAAGGGCGGTACTCCGCCCTATAGTAATACCGGTGATACGGGCCGTAATACGGATACCGATAGAATCGGCCGTCGTGGTCGCGTGCCAGCAGATACTCGAGTCCGCCCACGACCGCTATGCCCAGGACGACCCCGACAATTAGGGGGGGAACAGTGATAATCGGGGCAAACACGGGGTAGAATCCGAAGTAGGGTCTATACTCCGGTCGATAATAGTGGCGGTAGTACGGCCCGTAGTATGGGTAGCGATAGAAATGTCCATCGTCGTCGCGAGTGAGCAGGTACACGAGGCCCGCGACAACGACCGTCCCCAGGACAATCCCGACCACGGGCAGCGGTGTTGTAACCTCCGGATATGCCGACGAGGCTGGCGGCAGAGGAGCTGCGACAGCTTGGGCGACAACGTCAATCCGCGTGGCGGTAAATTCGTTGCCGCTGGCAAGCAACCACACGGTTGCAGGAGCACCGACGTACTGCTGCAAAGCGCACAACGGGATGCTTGTCGAGTTGACCAACACCACCGTATAAGGCGCCGCGGCAATCGTGTTCGAGGTACCGGGCCCGACCAACACAACCGTCTGCGCCTGACAATCCACAGCCTGAATGGTGCCCTGGACCTGTACCGAGGATTGAGCGTCGCCGATCCCAGACCACCCCAGAAGCGGCAACAGCGTCCCCAGCAAGAGTGCGGTTGCCCTTCGCATCGCCTACCCCCTCTCACCTCGTGCAGGTGCCGCTGCTTCGCATTGTCCGATTTCCGGTTCCGCCCGAGACGCCCGAGACCGTCAAAAGCTGGATCGATTCGACAGTAGTTTACCAGCCAGTTTCGAAGAACTTGTGAAGAACTTGTGAAGGCCCGCGCCGCCGATAAAATTCATCTTTTCGGAGGAGAGTCGGTGGTTCTCGCAAGGTGTAATCTGGGTGCACAAACAGTTCAAATGGGGCAGCGCATCACACACCGGAATCAGGTCGATGTCACCGTGGTGGTGACCCCCCCGAGGGCCCGCAACCAGCTCGTATTCGTGCGGCGAGAGCCCTGCTGAAACGAGTGGACGTAGCGGCGTGCCTTCCCTCAAAGAGAGCACCAGCATGCTACCTCCCGCCCCTGATGTGGGTGTGCTCGTGGAATGGGGAAAACGCTTTATGCGCAGCATCGCGACGACCGCATCCCTGAACGAGTCGAATGCCCGCTGACCTCCCTGTGGCCCCCCGGAGCGGCAGGCCGCTAGTCAGCGCGATCGTGCCAACGCGCAACAGGGCCGCTCTCCTGGTTGGCGCACTGGACTCAATCTATGCACAGAACGGCATCGGCGACCAGTTCGATATCGAAGTTATCGTCGTGGACGACGCCTCGACAGATTCCACGCCGGAGGTCGTGGGGCGTTTCCCCGAAGCCCGCTACATTCGACTCCCCGCGTGCAGGGGGGCGTCGGCGGCCCGAAATCTAGGGATCGCCGCCGGAAGGGGGGCATTTATCGCATTTCTGGATGACGATGACATATGGCTCCCGCATCGACTGAGCGCGCAAGTCCCCATCCTGGAGAGCCGTTTGGAGGCCGGAGCGGTTTACAGCCAGGCTCGCATTCAGGAAGGGACGGAGGAGATTCTGTGGCCGGACGCACGCCGCGCGGTTTCCGGTCAGATCTTCGGTGCGTTGTTGCGTGAGGACTTTCTCAGTGTGCCGTGCATACTCGTGCGTCGCCGAGCCTTCGAAGTGTGCGGTCTTTTTGACGAAACCCTCGAAACGGCCGAAGACTGGGACATGTGGCTGCGGTTGAGCTCTCGCCTTCCATTTCTGTACGTCCAGGGGCCCGTCGCGGTGGTCCGGCAATCTTCGGATGGGAAGCATTTCAGCGCCGTCGCGAGTGGGCGATATGGACCGACGATCCAACGGATCGTGGAAAGAGCCCTTGCGACACTCCCCGACACCGGGGCGCGTGCCAGCATGAAACGAGAGGTGCGGGCCCGGGTGGAAATGACCATCGGCGAACGCCTCTCGCACATCGGCCAGCACGAGGCGGCTCGACCGCACCTCTTGGCGGCACTGCAACTCTGCCCTTCCCTGCCCGGCGACCCGGCGGTTCGGCTCACGGTATCTCGGATTGCCAGCCGCCTTGCGCTTGCGTCTTCCTCCCCGCTGCCCACCACCCGGACGCTCTGCCAAGAGGTGAATCATTTCACCGCCAGACAGGGCTTCATCGGGTGTCTCCGGGCGAGAAGGTTGATCGCACACATATGGAGCGACGTCGCGGTCGGCCTCAGCGAAGGGCGGGGGGGGCAGGTCGACCCTCGATTGGTCGGGTCCGCGGTGGCGGAGGCCATCTGGCATAACCCCTCGCTGCTCAGGAAGACGAACTGGGTGAGACTCGTGTGCTCGTCGCGGTGATGTACCGTCGCGGTCACGCCGCGGCGGCCAGGGAGGAATTACGACCGCAGCGACCCCACCGCAGGGATACGGGGTGCCAGGGGGCCTTGTGAAGGAATCGATAATCCTTTGCTATCACCATATCGTTGAAGCGATCCCCGCGGATCCGTTGGACATCCTGAACCGCTTTCGCGTCTACGTGGAGGCGCGGCGATTCCGGCAGCAGATGGAAATCCTTGCCCGCCGGTATTCCATTGTTCCCCTCGATCAGTTCCTGACCCGCCTTGCCGCTGGAACCCCGCGTGGGGGTCTCGCAGCGGTGACGCTCGATGACGGATATGCGGATAACTATTGGTTCGCGTTCCCCATACTCGAACGCCTCGGCGTCCCCGCGACGATTTTCCTTGCCACGGGGTATATCGAACACCAGGTGCCGTTCTGGTGGGATCGGCTTTCCGGGTTTTTCTGCGCGAAAGCCGGTGGAACCCTGTCCGCCTCCGCCTCCCTCGGGAGCGTGGAGCTCCGCACGCCGGACCACCTTCGCCGGGCCCACTTCGCACTGCGCGAGCGATTGTGCGCCCTCGACGGCGCAGCGAGAAACCGGCTGCTCGACACCTTGGGCGCGGAAAGCGGACCATCGGGCAGCCGCCCGCTGACCTGGCGAGAGGTCAGCACGATGAGCCGCCGGGGCGTCGGCTTCGGTGCCCACTCGGAGTGGCACTCGTCCCTCATCGCGCTTCCCCCCCCCCAACTTCGGGAGGACATCACCGCCTCCCGGGACCGCATCGCCGTCCACCTCGGCGGAGAGCCGACGGCTTTTGCGTACCCTCATGGGGACGTGGACGCGCGGGTCAGGAATGAGGTCGCCGCCGCCGGGTTCTTGGGGTCTGTCACGATCCGACCCGAAATGTGCACGGCTACTTGCGACCGCTACCTTCTCCCGCGGGTATCAGTGGGAAACCACAACCGCACCAACTTTGCCAGACTCTTGGATACGCTGGAGGGGGCGGCGCACAACGCGCACGCCCCCACCGTAACGGCTCTAAAACGAATCCTTCCCGGTCCTGTGTGGTCCGCGGGAAGGCGCGTCTCTCGAGCTCTTGGCAGCATCCGCAGAAACGCGCATTGACGCCAACGGGTCCTTGCGGTCGCGTCCGCCGAGGCGCGCCTCCGTCTTCACACCTGGTTCGTCCGCCCGTCCCGGGTGCTACTGAAATTTATCGGGAAACTGCTTGGCGATCCCTTCGGCGAGAGCGTCGCTAATCGTATAAATGTGCTTGACCATGGGATCCCACATATCCGCTTCGCCCGACCAATCCTTCTTCGTGGTTGCCTCGATGGACATGATGTGCTGCTGCGCATGCGTCACCAAGAGGCCGTACACGGTCGCCTTGGGCAGGTTCGGGTTCGCTGAACTCACAAACGCGGCGATCTCGGTCGCATTCTTCGTCAGCTGATCGACAGCGGCTTTCTTCTGGGCGGCGCTGCCCTTGAAGTTATTGGTAAACGCGGCACGCATGTACGCCTTTACCCCCGAGTAGTGCCCCACGAACAACGTGGCGAATTTATCGCCCGCCGCCTGTCCATAGAACGGGGCAATCGATTCTCCGATCGCCTTGGCATTCTTCATGCCATATTCGTCCGCCTCGCTGATAGCGCCCTTTTCCCCGAGCCGCGTCGAGACCACAAGATCGCGCACCCAGAAAATATGGTTGATGTAGAGGTCGCGGAGGGCCATCTTCAACTCGGCGACCTTTGCGGGATTCGGCATCGCCGATTGGCTCCGGGCCGGGGGCACCGTCCAGGCGAACAGAACACTGATTACAACAAGACCGCTGAGCACCGATCGCATTTTCCGCATCATGCGTCCCCCTTCTCTGATTCTCCAGTCCGGTTCTTCTTCATGGCTAATAGCCGTACGATGATTTCGAGACGCTTACTGGATACTGAACCACGGCAGAGGGGTCATCCCCTGTCGCCCGGACCTTTACCGAAAACGTCCCCGGCTTCACCGTCGAGGACGCTTTCACAGTCATCGTGCTCGTGAACGTTGGGTTGCCGGACGCCGGAACGAAGCCGATTGCCAATCCGGCAGGCACGCTCGTGGCCTCGAGGTTCGTCCCCCAAGACTTCCCCGAGCTGAGGGTGAGGGTGACCTTGGCCGAAGCCGACTTCCCCGCCGCGACGGTGAGACTCTTGGGTTCCAGCGTTAAGACGGACGTGCCCATTCCTCCACCATAATCTTGGCCCGAGGCCCATGGATGAAAACCACCCCAGGGGGAGAGGACTACCCCCGCGGCGACAAGAACCACTCCGACGACCCATAATCTTCTCATGCTCGTCTCCGCGTTGCAGTATTTGCTTCTCTTCTTACTCCTTCGCTGTCACGATTTTGTCAACAGGCAGTTAACTCTGACATGACTTGGAACCTCCACCCCGACTGACATCGGCCGATCCCGCCCGGAAGGATGCGTGAGGCGCCGACGGCCCCTTTGGGAGCCTTCGCCTCGACATGAGGGCCGCCCAAGCTATGGATCCGGATATCGGACCCACAGCGGCGTTGGCCGCGGGGGAACACAGTCGACTCTGCGCAACTCCGCCATATGAGGCCCCGGAAGAGGCCGGCGGGTCTCTCCTCGCGAATTGGAGCGGCAGAGGACGCCGTGCATTAGCGCGGTCGCCTCTCAATCCAGGTATCGGGGGGGAAACCGATGATTGTCCACTATGAGTTTCAGATTCACCCTGACCACAAGGAGCGAGCCAAAGACGAGCTCCGTAAGTTGAAGACGATTATCGCGAAGCACGGCGGCAGAAACTTCAAGTACTACGCATCGATGACCTCTGGCACGCCAAACAGGCTTTTCATCTACGAGATCGACAAGCTTGCCCACTTCGACTCTCTTAACGATGATCCAGACTTTCGAAATGTGAAACTCGACGCGCTCTACACAGACGCCACCGGCACCACGTGGGCAGAAGTGCCCCTGTGATACGGGTAATGGGTCGCGTCCGGCATCCTTCATGCCGGACGCGCGACATCACGCGCGCGATGACCGCGCCCCATACGGAAAGGCATGCCGGACGGAGCGATGTCCCCTAAAGAACTGCACCTCCGGTGCGGTCAGGGACGACAAGAAATGGATGGCGGCCTACAGCCCGCTTGAAACTTCGACGGGCTAAGGGGAAACCTTAAACAGGTCTTGCAATGCGGGCGGCAGCTGAGGGAGTTGGGTCTGCTGAGTTTGTTGTGGCTGAGCCCCCTGGGCTCGAATGAACTCCGGCATGCCGGCCAGCGCGAATTTGGGATCGTCGAAGGTTCCGCGGATCGAGAACGGCACCCGGGTCCCGGTTGAACCCGCCGCTCCCGGCAGCACTCGGCCCACCATCTCCCCCGCCGACGGCAGTACCCCCATGGCCGGCGCCCCCCCGGCCGGCTTCAGGGCCAATACACCGCTCCCCGTATAATCGAGTGATCTATTGAAGCCAAAGCTGCCCCGGCCGGTACCTTCCAAGCCCTCGCCGGTTAACCGGAGGGCATTGCTATAGACGCGCTGTTGGGCGAACCGAACATCCCCTCCAAAGTAACTGAACCGAGTGTCGCCCGTAGGGACGCCGAGTTGGAAGACCCTCGCGATCTGCGCCAGGTTGTGCTTGAGGTCCAGTCCCGGAAAGGAACCGTCGTGCAGCGCAAAAGTTCCCGCACCCGTCAAGGCCGCCTGCGGGTCTCCTCCCAGCGCGGTCGCAACTGCGAGATCGGCACTCAGTGTTCCCGTGACCTTCTTCGCCCCGGGGGCAACCGAGGTCACCAGGCGTTCCAAGTTGACCCCACGCACCGTCGCGGTTCCGGCGACGGGAAGAGCCCGCGCGGAGTAGTCCAACCCGCCGGTGCCCCGGATGGTGCCGCTGTATGCCGAGAGCGTATACGAGGTCAGCTGAATCCGGTTCGCCCGCACGCGCACCGCACCGTGCGCCTCATTCGCCTCGAGCGGGGGAACTACCAACCCGTGCACGAGGAAGGTTCCGCTGCCCGCCAGCGCTGCTTTAGGGTCTCGGCCCAAGGCGGTCGCAAACGAGAAGTCGGCATCCAGCCTCCCGGCGACCTGCGTTTTCCCAGGGTTGAACACGCGCACAATCTCCGCCAAGTTCACCCCGCGCGCGTGCACCATCCCCTTCGCGGGGAGGTCGGCCGAGGCGTAGTTCAGCGCCGCCCCGCCCCGCACCAAACCGCCGTAGGCGGTGAGCGCGACCGAATCCAGTCGCATAGAGGTTGTGTAGAAGCTCAACACACCCCGCGCCCCGGTCGCCTCGACCGGGGAAGCTACGAGCCTATCCGCCGTCACCTCTACGCGGGCCACCAACCGCGGCCGCACCGGGGGCGCGTTCACATCTGACCTACCTCCGCCGCCACCGGCCAGGACGCGCTCCAATCGATCGACGTCGAGCCGCGGGGTGGCGAGGGCAAATGCGCCGGAGAATGGGACAAAGCTGGCGATCGAAGCTGTCCCCTTCAACCGCATCGTGTCCAGCGATGCTGCAAACGCACCCCGTCCACCGCCGTTCTTCAGCAAGAGTTCGCCGGTTTGGAATTGGACGGGCTTGGTCAGCGTCGAGGTGGCGAGCCGTGCACCCCGAAGGTCGATGGCGACCTGGACCTTCGCCGCCCAATTCGATGAAGTCAGGTCCATGGATCGAACCTTGGCGTTGAGGCCAGTCAATGCGAGATATGGGGGGGCCTGCCCGTGACGCGGATCCACGTTGGCAAGAGCGATCCCAACGTCTCTTCCCGTCACAACCCCGATGTGATTCAGGGCAACCAGAGGAGCGCGCCCTGCGTCCGCAGCGGACTTGGACACTGGTGCGCCTCGCGGGGGCGTCGGGAGGTCGAAGTTTGACCGCCCGACGGGATCGGTCAGGACCTCGGCCCTGACGCCGCTGAGGGTGATATAGGTGACGTCGAGCCGGCGAGAGAGCAAAGCGCGAGCGGCGACGCCGAGATCGATCGATTTCACGAGAATCGCGTTCCCCGAGGGGAATCCCGGGGGGTTCTTCAGGCGGACATTCGCGACACGAAGGTGGATCGTCGGCAGGAGGTAGAGTTTCAGGTCGCCGATTTGGACCTCACGGCCCAGGCTGGTTCGGATAAACTGCTCAAGCAGCGGCCGGTATCGGTAAACCGGAATCAGAAATGGTGTCGCCGCCACGGCCACCACCGCAAATATCAGAACCGTGCCCCCGATGAGCGACCACCGCAGTCTGAGCGAGGATCTAGCCATAGCGCAGGTTGGCCCTCCAACCCTCCTCGTACCCCTTGAGTCTACCATTTAGACCGCACTCTTTTTACACCAACCACTTCCAGAGGTCTGCATGGGCAGCGCGAGTGAATTTGGCCGGGCGCCCGAATCCCCTGCTGCGCTTTGCTCGGCCTCAGCACAGGTTTATTCGCAGTCTACCCGAACCTCTGCCCACGAGCGGCTCGGAGTAACGCGTGGGGTTATGGGGAGGGTCGCGCTCCCGCTTCCTCGTAGGGCTCCCCGCGGTCAAACCAGACCAAGGCCCCCCCGACCGCTGGCCGGGCATTCCGCAACACCTCGGGGCGTTGTGCTCAAGAGGTTAGCTCCAACCAAACGGGGAGTTCGGCCCGGTGCCAAACTCCAGGGTATGGTGGTCCGGGAGGGCGGGCGACCGGCCTGATGCCGGATTCACGCAGGGTGCAGGAGACACCGTCGCACCACGCGGTCGTCACGGGCGAGGACCCACCGAATATCAGTCGATCCCGGGGCCAAGCGTAGGCGTTCGACAGAAGATCAACGTTGACCGAGGAGACCGGCAGTGATCAGGGCGATTCGTAACATTGCGATCATCGCGCACGTCGACCATGGGAAAACGACATTGGTCGACGCCATGCTGTGGCAGAGTGGCGCGTTTCGTGCCAATGAAATCATGGTGGACCGGGTGATGGACTCCAACGAGCTGGAGCGCGAGCGCGGCATCACGATCCTGGCCAAGAACACCGCCATCATCTATGCCGACACCAAAATCAACATCGTGGATACCCCCGGTCACAGCGACTTTGGCGGGGAGGTCGAACGTGCCCTGAAGATGGTGGATGGGGTGATGCTGCTGGTGGACGCGAGCGAAGGACCCCTCCCCCAAACCCGCTACGTGCTGAGCAAGGCCCTGGAGGGCGGCCTGCCGCCAATCGTGGTTATCAACAAAATTGACCGGCCCGATGCGCGCCCGCAACAAGTGTTGAACGAAATCTACGACCTGTTCATCGACCTGGACGCCCAGGAAGGGCAACTCGATTTCCCAGTCCTCTACACCAACGCGAAGCTGGGCACCGCTTCGACCGATCCGGCGCAGGCGGGGAAGGATCTGCGTCCCCTGTTTGAGGCGATCGTCTCCACCATCCCCGCGCCCGGCGGAACGGCCGGGGCCCCGCTACAGGTGTTGGTCGCCAACCTCGACTACAGCGATTACCTCGGCCGCATCGCGATCGCGCGGGTCTTCAACGGCACGCTGAAGACGGGCGAAGACGTGAGCATTGCGAAGATTGATGGCTCGGCGCCCAAAACGCGCATCACCAAACTGTTTTCGTTCAACGGGCTAAAACGGGTAGAGATTACCTCGACCGATCTTGGCGACATCATCGCGGTCGCCGGCGTTGAAGGCATTGCCATCGGCGACACCATTACCGAGGCCGATGTGCCCGCTCCCCTGCCCCGCATTGCGATTGATGAACCGACCATCGCGATGCAGTTCACCGTGAACACTTCGCCTTTTGCCGGCAGAGAGGGGACGTACGTCACCTCACGCAACCTGCGCGAGCGCTTGGAGAAAGAGACGCTGACGAATGTCTCCATGCGGGTGGAGGAAATGGACAGTACCGATTCCTTCAAGGTCATGGGGAGAGGAGAGCTCCAGCTCGCCATCCTCATCGAGATGATGCGGAGAGAGGGATACGAGCTGATGGTCGGCAAGCCGCAAATTGTGACCAAGATGCTCGCCGGCAAGCTGATGGAACCTATTGAGCGGGTGACGATCGACGTGCCCGAGACCTTTGTCGGGGTGGTGGTGGAGAAACTCGGCGCTCGCAAGGGACTGATGACCAACATACACAACCACGGGTTTGGGCGCGCGCGCTTGGAGTTCCGACTTCCCAGTCGCGCCCTCATCGGCTTGCGAGGCGAGTTGCTTACCGACACACGCGGCACCATTGTCATGAATTCGCTTTTCGATGGTTACACCGAGTGGATGGGAGAGATCCCGCGTCGCCCCACGGGTGCGCTCGTCGCCGATCGGCCGGGGGTGACGACGTCCTACGCCCTCTACAATCTACAGGAGCGCGGCGAACTCTTCGCCGGCCCAGGGATCGACGTGTACGAAGGAATGATCATCGGCGAGAACGCACGAGACAATGATCTCGACGTCAACATCGTGCGGGAGAAGAAACTCACCAACATGCGGGCATCCACCGCCGACGACGCCATCCGACTCGTCCCATTCCGGGCCTTGAATCTGGAGCAAGCGATTGAATTTATTGCGGACGATGAGTTTGTGGAGGTCACGCCCAGATCACTGCGTCTGCGGAAGAAAACCCTGCAGTCAAACCGCCGCCCGCGGAAAGGTGCGGTCCCGGCTGCGGGATCACGCCTTTCCGAGCAATGACGGGCTGAAATTCACGTACCCAGGGGGCGCCCCTCCCCCGCCCTCCTGCGGACGCTGGGCGGCCGCGGCCTTCGCCCGCTCGTCTTGCGCCGCTTCAGCAGCTCCACGCGTATCAATTCGGTCCGAAGGCCGCGGCGAGCGCGGGTCGCGACTACGGTGCCGCGTCGCGCACGACCTCGCCCCCCTGCATCACGATGGCGACCTGGTGCAGCGCCGCGATATCGCGGGTGGGGTCTCCCTTGACCGCAAGCAGGTCCGCAACCTTGCCGGAGGCGATCGTGCCGGTCTCGTGGTCTGTCCCCAGCGCGGCCGCCCCGCCGGATGTCGCGGCCGCCAGCGCCGCGCTCGGGCGCATGCCGCACTCCACCATGTACTCGATTTCCTCGGGCAGCGACTCAAATCGGCCGAGCCCGAAGAAGAGATCCGTACCGGCGCCCATCGGGACCCCGGCCGCGAGGGCGATCTGGAAGCTTTCGACGGCGCGTTTCGCACGCACGGGAATCGAGCGGAACATCGGGATGGTCTTGTACTCGTCCCACCGATCCATGATCCGCTTCGAGACGAGCAGCGTTGGGACAAGCGTCATCCCCCGATCAGCCATCTGGCGCGCGGTCCGCTCGTCGAGATCGGACCCGTGCTCCATCGTGTCCACACCCGCCTGCACGGCCATTTGGCTGGACCCAAGGATTGACGCGTGGCACGCGACCCGCCGGCCCAGTCGGTGTGCCTCGTCGACGATGGCGTCAAGTTCGGCCTGCGTGAGCTCCACGACGTTCAAAGGCCCGTTCGTTGTGACCTTGATGCAATCCGCCCCCGCTTTCACCTGCTCGCGGACGGCGCGCCGGCAGTCATCCGGACCGTCCACCTCGCGCGCCATTCCGGGAAGGGCCGGCGGCTCCGACCCGTGGCCGCCGGTCATGCAAAGGATCTGCCCGCACGGCACCACGCGGGAGCCCGGAATGTCACCACGTCCCACCGCATCGCGCGCGGCCGCGGCGACGCCGCCCAGAGTGCCGACGTCGCGAACCGTCGTGATCCCCACGGCTTGTGTGGCGCGGAGGTTGCGGGCTGCCCGGAACGCAATCGTCGCGACACTCGGGGCGAACGTCCGCGGACCCCACCCCAAGTGGACGTGAAGATCGATCAGGCCGGGGAGCAGCGTGCACCCGCTGAGATCAATCGTCCGCGCGTCGGCACCCCCGTCTGCGGACCCATCGCTCGCCACCTCGGTGATACGGTCGCCTTCGACAACGACCGTTCGGCGCTCGGGCGGCCGGCCGGTGCCGTCGAAGACGCTCGCGCCGCGCAGAATCATCCGGGTCATCTCACGCCTCCCGCTCGAACGACTCAAATCTGCAGTCTGGGATCAAAAGCGTCGCGGAGACCGTCGCCGACCAGATTAAATGCCATCACACCCAAGAGCACACACAACCCTGGGAATAGCGACACCCACCAGGCGGTGGCGAGATACTCTCGCCCGTCGGCGATGATGTTCCCCCAACTCGGCTGGGGCGGCTGCACCCCGAGGCCCAGGAAGCTCAAACCCGCCTCCGTCAGGATCGCCAGGCCGACGCGCAGGGTGGCCGAGATCACGATCACGGGCACGACGTTCGGTAGGAGATGGCGCGCGATGATCCGGCCGCTCGACGCGCCGGTCGCCCGGGCGGCCGCGACGAAGTCCCGGCCGCGCAGCGACAGAAACTCCCCCCGCACCAGCCGGGCCGTCGGGGGCCACGCGGTGACCCCGATAATCAAGATGAGACCGGGTACGCTGGGGCCGAACAACGCCAGGAACGCGACCGCGAGGAAGAATATCGGGATCGCCAACACGACATCGGTCAGGCGCATCAGTACGGCATCGGCCAAACCGCCGAAATACCCCGCCGAAGCGCCGACAAGAATGCCGATCACCACGGAGATGAGCATCGAGAGGAGTCCGATCGCCAGCGAGATGCGCGAGGCGACGATGATCCGGCTGAGCACGTCGCGCCCCAGGTTGTCCGTACCGAGCAGGTACGGCCACGCGGGCGCGCGCAGGATCGCCAGGACGTGCGGCACGTCCGGCCGGAACGGCGCGAGGCGCGGCGCGGCGAGCGCGATCGTAAAGAACAACGCCATGATCGCGCAGCCCGCGATCGCCCGCGGGTTGCGAATGAACCGGTGTCGCGCGCCGCGCCGTCCCCGATGTCCGGTGCCGGATCGCCCGGGACCGGCGGTGGGGCGAAAGGACTGTCTAGCCATCGCGGATCCGGGGGTCGAGATAGAAATAGCCGAGGTCGGCGCCGAGGTTGCTCAGCGCCACCAGCACGCCGGCGACGGTCGTCGTGGTCAGCACCGTCGGGTAGTCGCGCGCCAGCGCGGCGTTCACCGCCAGCCGGCCGATGCCGGGTAGGGCGAAAATCGTTTCGACGACCACCGAGCCGCTCAGCAGAAAGGGCAGCAGCAATGCGACGATGGTGAGCATCGGCGTCAGCGAGTTCCGGGCAACGTGCCGGAGGAAGACGGCCTGTTCCGCCAGCCCTTTGCTGCGCGCGACGCGCACGTAGTCCTGGTCGAGTGCGTCGAGCAACGACGATCGAGCATATCGCACGAGCACGGGGAGGATGCTCAGCGCCTGCACGATCGTCGGCATCACGAGGTAGGGGAAGATCACGACAGGGTTGTATCCGGCAACCCCCACGGGGCGGAGCCCGCTCGCCGGCAACGCGCCCAGTTTTCCGGTAAGGACGAAGATCAGCACAAGTGCGAACCAGAACGTCGGGAGCGAAATGCCCAGCAGCGAAAACAGCGTCGCGACGTGGTCGACGCTACTGTAGGGCCGCAGCGCCGAAACGACCGCGATCGGCGACGCCAGCGCGATGGTCAGGGCAAGCGACGTCGCGGTGAGGATGAGGGTCGTCGGCAGAGCGTCGATCACGCGTTGGGTCGTGGGACGCCGGTCGCTGAAGCTCCGAAGCTTTCCGGTCATGAGATCCGCCATCATCGAAACGTACTGCACCGGGAGCGGCCGGTCGAGCCCGAGCTGGTGGCGCAGCTGTGCGACGTCGGTGAACCCGCGCTGCTCCGGTGAGACTAGAAAGTCGACGGGATCCCCCGGCGCCAGCACCAAGAGTGCGAAGGTGATCGCGGTGATCCCAAACAGTAGCGGGATGAGGGTGAGCACCCGCCGTGCGATGTAACCACTCACGCGACCCGCTGGCTCAGCGCGCCGTCCAACGCGGCAGGGATCCGAAGAAATCGCGGAGCGAGTTGACCCCGGTCGGCAAGACGAAGTTCTTGTTGACCCCCCAGATCACATCGGGCCGGATCGTGAGGATGTGTGGTGCGTCCGAAAGCACGAGCTCCTGTATCTGGTTATAGAGCACCTTCTGCGCCGCCCGATCGCGGGTCAGCACGACCTGCTGGAGCAACTGGTCCATCTTCGGATTGTCGTAACCGATGATTTGGGAGGTCGACCCCGTGCCCAAGAAGTTTGCCTCAAGCTCCGCCTGCGGCGGTAAGATCAAGTTAAACCAAGCGATGCCGACCAGCTCGATCGGGGCGCCCGGCGTGAAGTATCGGCTAAAAAAGTCGCCGCGCTCGATCGCCTGCACGTCGATCGCGATGCCGACGGCGCGGAGATACTGCTGGATCAGGAGCGCCTGGTCTTGGTAGTCCTTCCCGGCGAGGAACGCGTACTTGGCTTTGAACGGCTGCCCGCCCTTCTGCACGATCCCGTCCGGCCCCGGCGTCCACCCGGCTTGGGTCAGGAGCTGCTTTGCTTTCGCCGGATCGTACGCGTACCCTTTGAGCTGCTTGTCGTACTGCCAGAGACTTGGGTGAACGGGGCTCTGGCAGACCGTCCCCAGACCTCGGTACAGCGCACTGAGCATCTCCTCGCGATTGATCGCGTACGCCATCGCCTGGCGGACCCGAACGTCCTGGAACATCGGCAGTTTGAGGTTGGGCGCGAACCAATAGAATGTGTCCCCGGGCACCCGCAGCGGCGTGACCCGCGGATCGTTCTGAAACTGCGCATACGCCTCGGGAAGGATGCGACCGGCGTCGATATTGCCGGCATGGAGCTCCGCGAGCACCGTGGCGTCTTCCGGAATCAGCTTGAACACCACGCGCGGCAGGTGCGGGGCGCCCCCCCAATACTCGCGGAACGCCTCGAACGTGATGCTCTCCGACTCGCGCCACTCGACCAGGCGGTAGGGTCCCGCCCCGATCGGCCGTCGGGCAAACGGCGCCTCCTGCAGCCGCGACATGTCAACGTTTGCGAGCGCGTGCGCGGGGAGGATGGCCCCGGTCCCGATCTGTTCGTAGAAGAACGGATACGGACGGTTGAGGATGAACCGCACCACACGCGGGTTGACGACCGTAATCCCCGTCACCGCGGAGGCCTTGCCCGCCTTGTACTCTCGCGCCCCGGCAATCTCCAGGAACGCCGGAGCGGTCGTGGGGTACTTGGGATGCAGATAGAGTTCGTAGCTGAACTTCACATCGCGAGCCGTCACGGGTGACCCATCTTGGAATTTCGCGCCCCGAAGGGTGACAAGATACGTCTTGCCGTCCGGCGAGGCCGGGTACTGCGCGGCGAGCCGTCCGCTGACGTTCCCCTGACCGTCGACGGCCGTCAGGGAATCGTTGATCAAGAGATTGACGTACGAAAATACCGCTTCGCTGCTCCCCAGCATGCGAACCGGAAGGCCCCAGATCGCGATCACGACCTGCGATGGCCCCTGCGCGGCTTCCCCCGGCCGGCTCAAGGCCCCAGCGACACCAGTCGCGATTCCGCCCATACCGATCTTCAACAACGCGCGTCGAGTCAACATATCGAGCCCCCACCACCCAAACCTGCGTCCCGAGTTGGTCCCACGCCGGTCACTGATTCGCTGAGGCACCGACGACTCCTCCGATCGGCGGCGCAGGGGTGGAAGGAGCCGCCAAGGAAGATCCCTCAACGCCTCGCGCGGCGCATGATCTGGCGGAGGTGGAGGGGTGAAGGTATGAAGTTCGGACTGACGCTGCCAAACCGCGGTGTGCTCTTCGGAGCGATCACGCCGGATGAAATGCTCGCCATGAGCGAGATCGCCGACCAGTCGGGACGGTTCGAGCATCTCTGGGTCGGCGACAGCTTTCTCGCCAAGCCGCGGATGGAAAGCATCACGTTGATGGCCGGCCTTGCCGCTCGGACGAAACGCCTGCGGATCGGTCCGGCGTGTATGGCCAGTTTCCCGCTGCGCGATCCGCTCCTGCTGGCGTACCAGTGGGCGAGCCTCGATCTGCTGTCCAACGGGCGCACCATCCTGGTGGCGTGCACCGGCATCGTGCCGCAGGCCGGCGCGGCAGTGGAGGACGCGCAGTACGGGGTCGACAACAAGGCACGCGCCGAACGGTTGGTCGAGTGGATCGTGCTGCTGAAACGTCTGTGGACCGAGGAGAAGGTGACGGTTGAGGGCCGGCACTACCGCGTCCATGGCGTCACGATCGAGCCCCGGCCCGCGGCGAAACCACGGCCCCCGATCTGGATCGCCAACAATTCACTTGCCGCCCGAAGCGTCGTCGAGCGCACCCATAGACGCGTCGCCGAGCATGCCGATGGTTGGATGACCGCGCTTTCGAACCCCGAGGAGGTGTCGTGGCGCCTGCAGGACATCCGGAGCAAGGTCCGGGAGCTCGGGCGGAACCCCGATACGTTCCCCACGTGCCTCTACCACAACATCAACGTCAATGAGGACCGCGGCGCGGCACTGGCGGAATCCAAGAAGTTTCTCGACACCTACTACACCACGGATATGCCTCCGGACCGGGTCGCCAGCTGGACGGCCGCCGGCTCACCGCAAGAGTGCGTGGAGCACCTTCGTGTCTACGAGCGGATAGGGATGGGTTCTATCGGGTTGCGGTGTACGAGCTGGGACCAGCGGGGGCAGCTGCGGCGGGTGATCGAGGAAGTGCTGCCCCACCTGAGCTAACCTCCAACCTCGAAGGAGATGCGTTGGGCATCGGGTGCCACACCGCAGAGGGGGAAACTTCATTGACGGACCATCCGCTAGTCGCGATCGATCACATCCTCATCCCTGTCGCCGATTTGGCCGACGGAGCCCGTCATCTTGAGCAGACCTACGGGCTCCGCGCGCTCCCGGGAGGACGGCATCCGGGCGTCGGCACCGGGAACATGATTGTTCCCCTCGGATCATCCTACCTAGAGCTGATCGCGGTCGTGGAGCCCGCGGAAGCCGGATCCCCAAGCGCTCTTCGCGTGACCAACGCCCTGCGCGACGGGCGGACGTTTGTGACATGGGCGGCACGCACCGATCGCCTCGACGCTCTTCGGGCCCGCCTCCAGGCGGCCGGTGTCGCGCGGGTGGTGCAGAACGGCGCGCGCGCGCGCCCGGACGGCGTGATGTTGCGATGGCGCACACTCTCGCTCGTACCGTTTGGCGAGCCGAGCGTGCTGCCGTTCATCATCGAATGGGGCGTACCGCCAGCTCAGCACCCCGCCGCGGCCACGGTCGAGCATCCGTCAGGTGCGCGCGGGATCCGGCGGCTCCGTCTCGGCGATCCCCACCCAGATGAGGCGACACGCCGATTGGCGTCGCTGCTCGGCGAAGAGATCAGCACCCTCGTGGTGGTGGAACCCGCGGAGACCCCAGGAGTCGTGGCGGTCGAGCTGGACACGCCCGGTCGCGAAGTCGTGATCACATAAACGTGGCGCGGGATCGTCTTGGAGATGCGCGCCCGGGGGGATTCACCCCCCCCGACCCGCTGCTGAGAAGGCCGACTGCATGATCGTTCCCGAGGTGCGTCGAGTGAGGCGCTGACGCTCCCCGACTATTCGCTACTGCTTTGGCCGGCGGATGAGCAGGTGGTGGGCATGGAAATCGGGCCTGTTACCGCAGCAGGTGATGGACGTCGAAGGCCGTCTCCTGTGGTGGTGTCGTGAAGCCACCTTTGATGCCCTGCCGCATTCGCGGCATCAGGGTGCCGTCGCGAAACCGCTCCCAGCTCTCTTTGGAGTCGTGGATCGCGACAATCGTCCAGCCGCCGGCCGACGCACCAGCCGCGTGGAAGATCTGCCCTTTCGGTAGGCTGTCTTTGGTGGGATGCACCGCAGCGATTGACGCTTCGTACTGCTCCTTTGTACCGCCTGGAAAGTGATGCACGATCCCGTACGCCATTCTTATTCTCCTCTCAGGATGGTTCCGCCTCACACCCGATGCTGCTCGTGCTTGCGCGGTACGGTAGTCACGTTCCGTAAGTTACGCGCTGACTTTCCCGATTCCTCCGGGAATTCGCCGCTCACTTCGCCCGTCGATGAGCAAAGGCAGAGCAAAACGCCGGCCAAGTCGGCCCCGGGGCTCGAACCGCTCGAAAATCCGTTCGGCCCGAAAGTGTTACCCATGTCTTAGGTACGAAGTGTCACCTATGTCTCCGGGTTGGACCCTGCTTGCTTTGGCGCGCCCGGAGGGATTCGAACCCCCGACCCGCTGCTTAGAAGGCAGCTGCTCTCTCCCCTGAGCTACGGGCGCGCTTTACAAAGCATACACCTGGGTGGACCTGTACTTCCTTCCGTCTGAACCGCGCCGCTCCAAGCAGTGTATCACAATTGGCGACCCCCTTGGACGGAGTGAGCGGACGCAACGGTGGATATGGAGGGGGGCAATGCTTTCTAGGCAGAGAGGGTCGCGCTAACGTCAGCGGCCGGACGCCTGGAACCCCCAGGGCCGCCGAGGAATAAGCTCTCTCCCAACCATTTCGGTCCGCGACTTCAACCGTCCGGTGGGCGGCGTCCCCGGGCCGTCATGACGATGAATCCCTGGGACACGAAGTTGGGGGAATCAAGAAGCGCAAAGTACGCCTCGATCTCGGCCTCTGTCGCTAGATGGGCGTCGACAATGTCCTTTCGAAGTTGCTCAACGGAGAGCCGCTTCCAGTACGTCGCCGCAGTGCCGGCGTGAAGCAGAGACACACGCCCCTCGGCATGGACTTCGGCCAGTCCGAGAGCGCTTAGATACCCATACAGATGGTGCCCGCAGTACACGTGGCCCCGCGTGGCCATCACCCGATCTTTCCCCTGCTCGACCTTCATGAAGAGTTCGTTGTTTGCGGAATTCATGGGGGAGACAAGAGCAACCGAGGCGTTGTCTGTATCCTCACAAACCAACCAGCCTCCGGGTTTGAGCGCTGATCGCATCCGCCGCAGCGCCTTCTCACGTTCGGGAATGTGCTCCAATACCAGTCTCGAAAGCACCAGATCGAATCTACACTCCGGGAGATCCTCTGAGAGGATATCATGACGACGAACGTCGAGATTGGTCATGGGCAAGGTCTCAAGAAAGCGAGTGTCCAGGTCGGTCGCCATGACGTATCCGGCCTGCCCCACTCGTTGGCACAACCACTCGGCGATCGTGCCGCCTCCGGCGCCGACTTCCAGACAGTGCCAGCCTTCACCCACCCCGAGCGCCTCCAGGTGTTTAATCGTGCCAGGATCAAGGAGTTGCTCAAGGCCCCGGAGTCGCTGCCGTGCGTGGACCCACGTGGGGTCAAACGCATACTTGTCCATTGGGGTGGAATTGTGAGGTGGGGTCACCGCGAAACCTCCGCCGCAGGGGCCAGGAACCCGTACCGCGCCGCTCCGCAGGTTCGATGGGGCAACGCGAACGGAGCATCAACCTTCTGAATCAACATGACCGCAGATTGACAGGGATGCGGGCCCGGGCCCCACCGGTCCGGGGCGAGGCGCGAGACCTTTCGTGCGAAGACAAATCCGATTGCGCGGCCGAGAACATACCCGGAGCGTCCCCGGCCGGGGTCCGAGAAGATTGACCGGGGGTCGACCGGAGGGGTCATCTCGACCCATGGGGGGAAATGGGGGCGACCGACACGGTAATGAGCGCGATGTCATCGCGTGGAGGCGATTCCTGCGGAAGGACGTGCGCGAGGATCGCTCGTGCGGGATCGTCGGCACCCGTCTGCAACACCGCGCGCATCGCCTCCTGCAGGGCCATCGAGCCCTTGATGGGGTCGCGGGTCATTTCGATCAGTCCATCAGTGTACAGCACCAGCAATGAGCCGGCCGGCAGTGTAATAATCCGCTCGGCCGGCCCATGTGCGCTGGGCGCCCCCAGCGGCGGACCACCCGTGATGGGAAGAATCTCCACACGTCCGTTCGAAGTCCCAAGCATCGGCGGAGGATGGCCGGCGGAGGCAAGTGTCACCGTGAGTGTGTCGGCATCAAGCTCGCCGACGATAGCCGTGGCCATTCCGTCCCCCGCGCTGGTCGCCGTGAGGACCTCCCCGGCGCGGCGGAGGATCGCCCAAGGCGCATATCCCTCCAATGCCGCCGCGCGGACGGTTTGGCGTAGCTGTCCCATGATCAGGGCTGCATGCAGCCCGTGCCCCACGACATCCCCCACCGACATCATCACATGGCCGGTCGGGAGCGCAAACGCATCATACCAGTCGCCTCCGATTTCGGCCTCGTCACTGCCCGGCGCGTATGCGGCGTGGATGGTCACCCCGCTGAGGATCGGCAGGGCCTCCGGCAGGAACGCCCGCTGAAGCGCACCCGCGATCCGGTGTTCGCGTTCATAGAACCGAGCGCGCTCCAACGCTTGCGCACAGAGTCGGCCGAGGCTCTCCAGGAAAGCGCGATCGTTCTCAGGAAACAGCCGGGAGTCCGCGGTGACGAACAGCAGTGCCCCGATCGGCCGTCCTTGGACCATCAGCGGCACAGCGACCCGGGCCCCCCATTCGAGCGCGCCCTGCAGCTCAGCGAGGTCCGGATGCTGAGCAACACCGGCATTCCGGGAGGGCAGGAATACCAACTGTCGCCTCCGCACTGCGTCCGTGATGGCGATCCGGGTAGTAATCGGGATGTGGTGCCAGCGCCCGATGAACCCCTCGGGAATACCGATGGCACGCACGATATCCAGGGTCTGCCCATCTTCGCTCAGCAGGCACATCGTCCCAGTCTGAGCATCGAGCGCGGCGATTCCACGATCAACGATCACCTCAGCAACCTGTGCCGGAGTCAGCGCCTCGGACAACGCGGCGGTGATCGCCTGGAGCCGCGCGATGCGGTCGGTTGCCCGTTCCGCTCCGGCGCGAGCGACCTCGGCCTCGTGGCGGGCCGCGTCGGCCTCGTGGCGGGCCGCGTCGGCAGCTTGGCGAGCCGTGTCGGCGGCGATGCGGGTTGCCTGTTCGGATTGATAGAGGGCAGCGTTGTCCAACGCCAAACCGGCGCGCAGGCCAATTTCCTCCGCCAGGCCAAGATCGCCTCGACCGTAGCGCCGGCGAGCCTCGGCCGACGCGAACGTAAGGGCCCCCAAGATGCGATCACGGCCCCTGATCGCGACGATCATCGCGGAAGCGAGCCCGAGCCGACGTAGGACGCTGAGGTAATCGGCATTGGGAGCGACGTGTTCCAAGAAGCGCTCGGTAATCACTTCAAACAATTCCGACTGGCCGGTGCGGATGACGCCCATCGATCCTTGAGAAGATTCTGGGGTGGGCGGGTAGCGTTCTTGGAGTTCCCTCGCCACCTGGAGCTTCAATGGGTCTCGATGGGCCACCACGAGCGTCCGTATGATTCCGGCCGCATCCGCAACGTCAACCGCGCACCAATCGGCGAATGTCGGCACGCAAAAGTTGGCCAGCCCCGACAATCTTGCCGACACATCCAGTGAAGCGCCGGACAGCAGAGCTCCGACATCGGCGAGAAATTGCTGCACTGCCACACTGTGTCGCTGCGCTTCCTCGACCCGTCGCAAACGTCTCCCGCTGAACGCCACGGTCCACGCGGCCAATGCGAAGAGTCCCAACAGGGGAAACGTCCCCGGTGACATCGCAAACGATCGCTCCGGAGAAATGATAAAGGACCATACGGCCCCGACGCAGAGGAGCGCTGATCCATAGCCGGCGATCGGCCCTGCGTAATACGCGACCCCCCCGATAACCGGGATCGGGACGAAAAGGAACTGGCTGGGAAATTTTCCGCGGAGCCAGACCATCCCCAGGGTCAACACGCTTGTGCAGAGGAGGGCGACGACGACTTGGCGCAACGGAGACTGCGCGCCCCCGCTCACCGACAGGAGGGCGGGCCGCGGAGACATCAGCGACCCCCTCCCCTCGGCGTCGACCCCCGGTGCCAGGTGGTGCGGCTGGGGATCAGCCCTTCGATCGTAACCGCCGCTTCCCGCTTCCCCATCTTCGCGTCTCCAAGCGCAATGCCACCGCGACGTGATGAATGCGCGATTGCGGCCGGCGTCTCAAATCGTCGTTCGGCAACGTTCAGCCCGGGCAATGTCCATCAAGCGGTCTCATCCGCCACCCCGGACGCGAGTCCGGCCTTCTCGCGCACGTTCTTGGCCTCTCTCTTTCCTCTGTCGAATTCAGCCCGCCGGCGCCCGATTTCCTCGAGCGTGAGGCATTCGATATTGCAGTAATCGCGCTTCCAAGCAGGGCTGGGGCCCCATCTCAACGGAGACTGTACGGTGGTCCGTGGGGCTGGTGCAGCCTCGACCACCTTGAGGGCGAGGTCAAGGGTGAAGGCCTGCGACGCGGAGTCGTTGGGGCGGCCCGCTCCGTTCCCGAGCGGGAAATCCGAGAACACAAAACGCGGCACGCCCACATACTCGACAATATCTTTGGCGCAACCCATCACAACGGTGGAGACACCGTGTTCTTCCAGCATTCGCGCGGCAAGACCGACGGTCTGGTGGCAGACGGGGCAGTTGGGAACCAGGATCGCCACATCGACTTCGTCGGCCAGACAACGTGCGACGATCTCCGGGCAGTCGATCTCGAGCGTGACGCGATGGCTGCGATTGGTTGGAACGCCGTGAAAACGCGGGGCAACCGACCCGATGCGACCTGAGGCGGCGTTGTGACGCAGCGCGGTCAGCGGAAAGTACGCGGCGGGATCGTCGGCCTTGGTGTGCTTACGATCAATCGCGATGTGTGAGATGCGCAGGTCGTGGTCCTTGGTCGTGTCACCCGAGTACACGGTGTAGAACTTGGCCGCCGCATTGTAGGGGGCCCCGGGCCCTTGATCGCCCTTGTCCGGCTGATAGGGAGCCGCCGTGGTAATGATACTGACCCGACACCGGGCGAGCGGCTTAGGCAATGGCCGAAACGGCACGTCGGAGTAATGGGCCCACTCGTAAGGCGCGCCATAGCCCAACGCCTGATAATAATCCCGGATCCGTGGTAGGTAAGGAACCGGCACATCATCCTCAGCGGCGAAGCCAAATTTCCTGCCACGCTCGCTCGTCATGGCGGTACCTCCAATTCTCGATACGTCACCCCCCAATGAGGAGTGTCCGCCCCGCGCGTACGTGACAGGGTGACCTCCAGGGGAAGTGATCGCGCGGTGGCGGATCGACCACGCCGGCCTCCACCAGCGGAGGAATCCGCCAAGCCCGACGTTCGGCGGAGGGATCCGTTGTTCCTCGGGGCGGACGTGGTCTGAATGGCGGGGCGTCGCGCGGCACAAGCTCGTTGGAATCAACCCTCCGGCGCCCATCGGGGGGTGAGTCGAAGGATAAACCTCAGACACGCCATCGTCCACGCAAGACATCGGCAACGGCGTTCAGCGAGAGCACCGTGATCGCGATCGCCGCGCCCGGAAAGATGCCATGCCAGGGTCGGCGCAAGTCAGCGCCCGTGCGTAGTCGAGCGGAGGATGCCGCTGTGCCCGGCGAAAGAATCGCGGCTCGGCGGCGGTCAGCGTTGGAAAACGAAAACAATTTCGGTTGCGTCGGGGAAGAGGATGACACCTCTCTTACGCTGGCCGGGCAGCGGAAGATCCATTCAGGCTTCCCTCGCACCTGAGGTCACTCGCGCTTCGAGGCAGCGCGCCAGCAGGCGGGCGTCTCCCAAGCGCTCCGACCACGCCGCAAATGCGTTGGTGGGGCCACGCCACCGCAGGCGGTCCACGTCGCGGAAAAGGGGCGCATCGGTTCTGAGCACGGCGAGGTCCTTGAATAGGAGCGCCTGGTCGCGTCGGTTCTCCCGCAGTACGGCTGGCGGAAAGTTCTCAATGATGCCGTATTGATTCAGTAGCCGTGCCGCGGTGGTCCGGCCTATCCCCGGAATGCCTGGATATCCGTCTGCCTGGTCCCCGACGAGGGCGAGGAAGTCGGGGATCAGGACCGGGTCCACCCCGAACTTTGCGCGAACTCCCTGCTCATCGAGGATCCTCTGACCTTTGCGGTCAACCTGCACGACACGCTCGCCCCGGACGCACTGGGCCAGGTCCTTGTCCGGGGTCCAGATGCAGATTTTCTCCACGTTCGTATTTCCGGAGGCGATCTGCGCCGCGGAGGCCAATCCGTCGTCGGCTTCGAGCTCGATCATGGGCCAGACTGCCACGCCCATCGCCGTGAGCGCTTCTTCCAGGGGGGAGAATTGCGCAAAAAGCGCGGGGTCAACGCCCTCGCCGGTCTTGTAATCGGGCCACAGATCGTTGCGGAAAGATTCGATGACATGGTCGGTCGCCACACCGACGTGAGTCGCCCCGGTCTCGATCATCTGCAACAAGGAATGCAGGACACCGACAACAGCGCCGAAGGGCGGATCCGCGCTCTTCTTGTACCGGCGAAGCCCGTAGAACTGGCGGAACAGTTCGTACGTGCCGTCGAGGAGATGAACGATCATCGCCGCTCGTGCGTCCGCTTATCCCCCCGCCGCGGCGACGCACCACCCACGGTCGACGTCACCAAGTCCCTCGCACCCAGTCGCGGTCACGACCACGCTGTCCTCGATTTTGACGTGTCCAACATCTGGGTGCCGAACTTCTGTCTCAATCGACACGACCATCCCGGCCTCCAGCGCGCGCGTGCTTTCGGGCGTCACTTCCGGGGGTTCGTGGCTCACCATCCCGAGCCCGTGGGCGAGGAAGCGGCCGTACTCCGCCCCGGGCCCAACCCGGACGGCCTCGCTGCCAACCCGCCACAACTCACCGCAGGATACACCGGGTCCCACCGAGGTGCGGGCGCGCTCCTGTGCCGCGCGGCACACCTCAAACAGCGCGCTGGCCGCGGGGGGCGGCGGCCCCACCGAGCCCATCCGCGCAATGTCGGCGATATATTCGTCCAATTCGGCGCCGACGTCCAGGTGCATCGGGCAACCGCGCCCCCACGCCTGGGATGAAGGCGCCCGGAGCAGTCCCGGTCCAACGTTGATCAGCGAATAGAGAAAGGCCGCGCCGCGCTCGCCGACGTGTCGCTCGACCCGCGCCGCGATCTGACGGGTGGTCTCCTCGGCTCGGCTCTGCATAAAGACCGCACGGACCACCTCGGCCGTCAGGCGATGCACCTCGCGCAGTCGCGCCAGCTCGTGCGGTTGCTTGATGGCCCGCAGTTCGCCCAGGAGCGACGTGCCGTTGACGAACGACGCCTCGGGAAGTTCCCGCCTCAGGGCTTCGTAGGCGTCTACCGGCAGGAACGACGACTCGATCGCGATCGTCGCTCCGGCAAAACCGTGATCCCGCAGCGCCCGCGCCGCCGCGGCCGCAGCGTCGGACGACATATTGGGACCGCGCGGGACCCAGCGCCGATCGGCGATCCAGAACGGGCCAAAGGCGGCGATGTAATCCTGCTCGTCGAGCGCGCGGTCCTGTCGGCCCACGTAGAACGCCGAGTCGAGCCGGGTGGATGGAACGGCGACGAATGAAAGGTACCGCCCACCGCCGAACCGCGACGCCCTGGAGAAGAACGGGAGGTAATAGCCCCCGGTAAGGTACCGGACACTGTATCGTGTGCTCGCGAGCACGACGTCGACCTGCTGGGCGCGGGCGAGGCGGGCGAACCGCTCGGGATCAAACGGGAGCATCTTGACCGCTATTTCCGTTTTGGCGCGCCCACTCCTCCCACGGGAGGACCGTCAGGCCCCCCACACACCGCATCCGAGGCCTGCCCGAAGACCCTTGCCGTACCTTGCGTCCGTGCCGGCCCGAATCCGACCCGTGCGGCGAACGGGACCCGCACCTCCCCGTGCATCCAGGATGGATCGAGCGATGATGCCGTCCTTCCGATCCACGAAGATCCGAGAGGCCGGAGAGATACGTACGTCAGACCCACAGCGCCCGCCGAGCGGGTGTCCGCGGCGCCGCGTTCGATCGCCCCCCCCGGGTGAGGCGCGCGTGGCTTATCGGGCCGAGCGTCTCCGCCCCGACGTCGTCCGCGGACTCTGAGAGAGCGCGGCGTGCAACCCATCGAAGAGCGCGAGACCGTGGACCTCGCGCTCAGCGTCGGGGAGGACTTGCCAACCCTTCAGGATCGCGTCGACCCCGGGACCTTCCAGGCGCACGTAGCGGCCATCACGCAGATCGATCTCGTGGACGATTTCTGCGATCGCCCGCAACCCGGGGTCGTCGAGGCCGAATGCCTTGAGCATCGTCTCAAACGTGCAGAGGGACCCTCGGTGACCGAAGGTCGCACCCCGCATGTCGAAGGCGACCTCCTCGGGGGCCGCTGTGGTCGAATAGCGAATCTGCGCACGGGGGTTGATAAAGCGGCGGATCAGCCAGGCGCAAGCCAGGCGATCCACGTGGGGGTGGGGACGCGTCACCCATCGTTTGTCCCGGTACGCCGCGACCGCGGCGGGGGGGATCCGGGGGTCGGCCGTGGGGGCGGGAGCGAGCGCCTGCTCAACCCGGGCCAGCGCCGCAGCGGCATGTATTCCGGCGGGGGCGCCGAAGAAATCGGTCCGCGCGATCTCCCCGTGCTCGCGCCGCAAGCGGGCGAGGAGGTCTCGGGCTTTCGCCTCCGCCCGCGCGGTGCGTGGGGCCTTGACCCGGAGGGACTTCTCCAAACCGGCCGCCCGGGCACCGAGCGACTCGTATTCCTTCCGCCGCGCCCCCTGGAAAAGTTCGATAAGGTGGGCGTCGCTGAGCCCCTCGAACCGCTCCACCCACATCAGCAGCGCCTCCCCATTCGCCTGCTCGACCTCCTGGGCCAGCCACTGGAACGCCTCAACGCATTCACCTCGCGCGGGCAACACGTGCACGCCCCCCTTAGGAGACACGGCTCCCAAGGTCCGGAGGCGGCGCCACATCGTGACCCGCGGACTCGACCGCCCCGTAGACGGCAAGGAATAGGAGAATACCACCCAAGCCATTTGACGTTGACAAGCGTATCATATATTGCTACGCTACGCAATACGTATTACGTCTCGTTTTCGCCTGAGCGCCGCAGCGCGGTCGGGGCACGGTGCGGCTCGGGCGCGAGAGAGGACCGGTGGAGGTGTTGGGCATGAAGTGGGTCACACGCAAGAACGCCAATGTCGATCGGATTGCCTGTCCGTGGCTCATTCGGAAATTCGTCGACCAGGACCCGGTGTTCATCTATGTCCGCGCAGAAGAGGTCAGGGCCGCGGCTAAGCGCGAGGAGGCCATCCCCTTTGACATCAAGGACGTCGAGTTGGGTCATGTCGACGGCCGATGCAGCTTCGAATCGATCATGGTCAAGTACGCGCTCACCGATCCGGCCCTGCAGAAACTGGCGAAGATCGTTCACGGCGCGGACGTTGCCGCGGACGTCAACATCGTCCCCGAGGCGGCCGGCCTCAAGGCGATCGCCCACGGCTTCGCCTTGCTCCATGGCGACAACGACCACAAGAAGATCCGATTGGAAACCCCCCTCTACGATGCGCTGTACGCGTGGTGCCAACGCACAGTGGCCGAAGAGCGGTAAGGCACAGTGACATTGAACTTCGCGGGATCGATAGGCCTTCCGCCTCACCCCTCTGGCGGGTTCGATCACGGGGACGTACATCTCCAGACGGGACGGGTGTTCGTCGCGCATACGGCGACGGGCGCCGTGGAAGTGATCGATGGCGCGCGCGGTGTCCACCGCGCCACGCTCCCGGGTTGTCCGGAATCGAGCGGGGTGCTGTGCGCTCAGGAGGAACATCTCATCTTCGCGGCAGCCCGCGGTGCCGGGAAGATCCTCGTCATCGGGGCAAGATCCAGAGATGTGATCAAGAACATCATCGTCGGACCGAACCCCAACGGCCTGGGCTGGGATTCGCGCCGAAAGCGGCTCCTCGTGGTCGATGTCCAAGATTTTCGCGCCAGGCTCATCGACCCCTACGCCGGGGCTGTCGTCACCGAGGGTGAGTTGCCGGGGAGACCGCGATGGTGCGTCTACGACCCCACGGCCGATCGGTGGCTCGTGAACATCAAAGCGCCGGCCTGCGTAGCTTCCCTCGCAGCGGAGACCTTGGTGGGACAAGCCCGGTGGCCGGTGTCATCGGCAGGCCCCCACGGACTCGACCTGGACGTGGAGCACGGCCGGGCGTTTGTGGCCTGCGATGGCGGCAAGGTTATTGCGGCTGACCTCGCGAGCGGCCGGGAACTCGCGGGCGTCGCGATAGCCGGGGCGCCGGACGCGATATGGTACAACGCCGATCGCGCATACCTGTACGTGGCCATTGGGCAACCCGGAGTTCTCGACGTCGTCGATACGAAAGAGATGGTCCTCGTCCAAGAGATCGTCACGGAGGCGGGTGCGCACACGACCGCCTTCGATCAGGCCCGGCAGCGCCTGTATCTGTTTCTCCCTCGCAGCCGCCAAGCGGTGGTTTACGAGGAGAACTAGCACGACCTCTGGAGAATGCCCATGAACCATCAAGCAATGACACGTCGGGTGCCCCTGTGGGACCTCTTCGTGTACTACCTCCGCCTGGGTGCCATCGGGTTCGGTGGCCCCGTTGCCCTCGTAGGACAGATGGAGAAAGAACTCGTCCAGGAGCGCCGGTGGTTCGGGTGTGACCTCGGCCACCTTGTCCCACCCGGTCTCACCGTCGAGCGCTGGGATGATGTGCCGTTGGTCAGCGACGGGTTTCCGGCGGCCCGGGATGCCATCGTCAAACGTGTTCAGCAGTTGTTGGACCGATGCGAGGCCGCTGGTGAGGGCGAAATCTCGACCGAGTGAGAGGCACCACCGGACCCCACGCAAGATACGCGGCGCCCGAGCGCCGATGACCAAGGGGGGCGTACAGGCTCCCTCCGGCCATTGGGGAGTGAGCGGGCAAACCGTCGGGGCCTCGTGACGGCCAACGACGCTTCATCCTTATAGGCCGTTCAGCGCGTATCGCGCCGGCAATCCACTCATCACTCGCCGGATGTTTTCGGCGGAATGGCGGGCGAGCGTTTCCAACCCCTCCTTCGTAAAACCGGCCACGTGTGGAGTCGCGATGACGGTGGGACACTGCAGGAGCGGGTCCTCCGGGTCGGGGGGCTCCTCCCAAAACACATCCACTCCCGCACCGGCCAAGCGCCCCTCTTGCAGCGCGGTCAACAGGGCCGTCTTATCGACAATCGATCCGCGTGAAATGTTGATCAGAAACGCCGTGGGTTTCATGAGTCCAATCTCGCGTGTCCCGACGAACCCGGTCGTCTCCTTCAACAAGGGGAGGTGAATCGAGACGAAGTCGCTCTCGCGCAGGAGCTCGGGCAACCGGTCAAATGGCTGGAGCCAGGTCAGCCCCAACTCATCCCGAATCCGTTCGTCCACCATCCGTTTCACCGCCCGCACGTTCATCTCAAACGCCCGGGCCATGCGAACCAGTGGGGTGCCTGTCCGTCCCACGCCGATCAGCCCCAGGGTTTTGCCCCGCAGCCCTAGGGTGAGCGGCTGGCCGGACCGTCGGGCCCGCAGCGATTCCTGGGTCTCCCGATACCGCTTGGCAAGCGCGAGGATCAGAAACATCGCATGCTCCGCGACGTAGGGTTCCCAGAGCAAATCCCGCGGGATGTTGCAGACCGGGATGCCCTTCTCCGTCGCATACGCCATATCGACCGCTTCGACATTGGCGCCTGGCCGCTGAATCAATCGCAAGTGTGGCGCAGCATCAATCACTTCCCTCGTCACCGGCACGCTCCTGACCAAAAGCACCTGGGCCGTCGCCACCTGGTCCCTCAGCGGCACCTCGGGGGAGAACTCCTCCACGAGGAACTCATCCCCCAGCATGGCCGCCAGCGCCCCCCCGGCGCTCAGGCCCGAACTCGCGATCTTCACCCGACACTTCTCCATCAACGCCTCCTCCAGGCAGAAAGGTGCCAGCCCTCATGTTCGCTCAAACCGTCGCCCGAGCCCTCTGACGCCTTGGCCCGGACCAGAGGGCACAGATCCTCATCCACGCCGGCCGCGTCCGTGAACCCACAGTCTCGTCTGGAAATCTTGCGCTGGGCCCAGATCATTCACGGAGGCGACTTCATGGACGACTCTCCCTCGCGCAATCGTGATCTCGCATCCCTCGGCCTGCGAGTCGGATTGGGTGTGTTATTCATTCTCTCCGGGTGGGCAAAGTTGTCACATGTCGCGGCTGTCGTGGGCCTTTGGCAAAAGTTGCACCTGCCACTTCCGCACGTCTTCGGACCCATTCATGGCGTTGTGGAGTTCGGGGCGGCATCCTGCTGATCGCAGGCTTGTTCACGCGACTCGCCGGCTATGGCGGTGGATATGTTCGGCGCGCTGTTTTTGGTAAAGATCCACACCCCGACCTTCATTCAGCAGGAGTGGTTGGCGTTTTGGATAAGCCTGGCACTCCTGGCCGTTGGTGCGGCCTTTTCCCCTGGATGCATTTCTTGAGAAGCGCCGGGCTATGGGATCCCAACCAACGGCTATCCAACACTAAGGTCCCCCGTGATTCGCACGCTCCCTGGGCCAATCGAGATTCCCGCCCCACTCGTGCCGGGCGGTTCCCGCCCCGTGTGCAACCCCGCCTAGCCGCGCGATCGAGCTGGAGTGGGGTCTGGACCACCCGCGCCGGTGCGGGGGCGATCGGTCTAGGCTCTCGGAGGGCGTGGCGAAGAACGGCTGGGGTCGCAAACGCCCCCATCCCGACCTGCTGACGCCACGGATCCCCGATCGACCGCCCGGCTGGTCGAATGCCTAGCGCCCGAGCGTTCTGGCCGCCCGCCACAGTGAGGCGGTCAACACCGCGCCCACCGCCGGCGGCAGCCAGAGCCAGGCCGGAAGATGTCGGTGCACCAATGCGGCGGCAACCGCCAGCGATCCGACCACTCCCACCGCGACCGTCCAATCGTCGCCTACCACGAAAACGTACCAGAACATGAAGAACCGGAAGAGATAGCTCACTCCCCCTGCCCCCCGCCGGCCAGAACGGGAGGAGGCGGCGGCCCCTGAATCTGGTAACGACTCAACCAGCGCACCAGTCCCCATGAGCAGAGAATGGTAAAAATCAAGATGGCGGGGATGGCGGCATCGGATCCCGGCCATTCCACCCCCGTCCCTTCGCCCGCGAAGAAGATGCCGAACGTCGAGAGCATTGCGCCAACGGCAAATTTCATGGTGTTTTCGGGCACCCGGCTGAGCGGGCGGTGAACCAGCACCCCGATTGCGACGACCAAAACCACGGCCGCGCCCGCCCCTCCCGCCGCAAGCGGAATGCTCCCTTGCGCGCTGCCGAAGGTCAGGACGATAAAGGCGACCTCCAGACCTTCCAGGAAGACGCCTTTGAACGCCAGCGTGAACGCGTACCAATCCACCCTCGAGGGAGCAACCGGGCCGCCGGCGCGGGCCAACTCCACCTCACGGCGATACGCGGCGTCTTCATCGTGAAGCGCTTTCATGCCGCTCGCGCGCAGGATGCCCTTGCGGAGCCACTGCAGGCCGAAGATGAGCAGGGCCGTGCCGACGATCAAGCGCAGGATCCCGATCGGGACGAGACTCAATGCAGGCCCGAGGACCACCACGAATACGCTCAACGCCGCAATCGCGGCTCCCGCCCCCAGCCGGGTGGAGCGCCACCCGCGGGTCACACCGACCGCGAGGATGATCGTCAGCGCCTCGACCATTTCCACTGACGAGGCGAGAAACGACGCCAGAACCAGGAAAACGCTACCCACAGGTCTCCCGAATGCGTGCGGGAGAAACGGAAGAGCGCCGGCACCGCACCGGCCCCCTCCCCCGCTCGCCGACGCTCAACGCCTCCCACCGGCGCGGCGGATCGACGGGACACCCCTCACCCCGTCCCGAACGACGGCCGGGCAAATCTTCAGGTGCGCGCCGGCGGGCCGGGAGCGCCCCCAGGCCGGATGCGGCGGCGTGGGACGATTAACGTCCAAGCCGTCTCACACGATCCGGTGCATCCAGAACAGCGACACGCCCATGGTGAGGACGAAGAGCGCCGCCACGGCGATCGACGTCAACCCGCTGATCTCCGTCGGCTTTCGTTCCCACCCGATCACCCGCCCCAGCCGCGTGTACACCCGACTGAGCTCTGTCGTGGAGGCGACGCGCTGGTACGTCCCCCCCGTCACCTGGGCGATCTCCTTCAGCGTCTCCTCATCGAGGCGAACAAAAATGCTGCGGCCGCCGAGCTCGAGGAACGTCCCCTCGGGCGAGCCCAGCCCTACTGTGTAGACCTTGACCCGAAGCTGGCGCGCGACGACCGCGGCGTCCTCGGGCGGCGTCCCGCGGTTGCTTTGCCCGTCGCTCAAGAGCACCACCGTCGCCGGCCCCAGGGTATCCGGGGGGGGCGGCGTGACCGGCACCACCGGCCCGAGCGTATTTTCGGGGCGCGACCGGCCCGGAAGCGCGTACACCGCTTCCAGGAGGCCGTCGCCGATCGCCGTCGCAAACTCCAGGGCCAATCCGTTGATCGCCTGGATCACGCGGTCATGATCGTCGGTCGGCGGGGTCACGAGGGTCGCGTAGCTGCTGAACGATACCAACCCCACCTTCGTTCCGCGAGGGAGCGCCCGAACAAACTCCACGGCGGCCTTCTTTGCGGCCTCGATGCGTGTCGGGACCACGTCCGTCGCCATCATGCTGCGGCTGACGTCAACGCTCAGCATCACGACCGTGCGGTTGTCGGGAACCGGCACGGGGGCCATCGGCCGCGCCAGGGTGAAGATGACCGCGCAGAGGGTGAGGAGGTACAGGGCCGCCGGCACATGACGCCGCCAAGGCTTCCCGGCCGCCGCGGCTTGCACCACCAGGTCGAGGCTGGAATAGCGAACCCGGACCCGCGACGGCCGCCGGAGCAGCCAGACGTACCAGGCCACCAACGCCGGGATCAGGAGGTAGAGAAGGAGGGCCAGCGGCCACAGAAAGGTCACGGGAGGCGTCCCGTCCACAGCATCGAAATCACGCCTCCCACCAGCAGCAGGAGGCCCGCGCTCCCGACGACCATCGAGGAGACCTCTGTCTTGCGGGTCTCCCACCCGATCATGCGCCCGAGTTCGCGGTAGATCTGTTTCAGTTCCTGCGCCGACCCCGATATGAAGAATCGCCCGTCCGTGATCGCGGCGATCTGCTGGAGGAGGGCGGGATTGAACGGCACAAAGACCATCTGTCCCTGGTAGTTGAACACGCTCCCGCCTAAGGTCCCCAGGCCGATCGCGTAGATCTTCACCCTCTGCTGCTTGGCCAGCAGGGCGACCTTCAGCGGATCGGCGCTCCCGGCGTTCTGCCCGCCGTCGCTGATCAGGATGATCGCGGCGGGCGGGAGATCCTCGGGACGGACGGGCGCGGGGGACGGCTGGACGGCGGGCGGTTGGGCCGGCCCGAGCGGACCCGGACCCGCCTGCGCCTCCGGAAGGTCCACGATCCGTCCGGGGATCGCCTTGAGCGCGACCGCGATCCCATCGCCGATCGCCGTGGCCTCCTGGGGTTTCAGCCCCGCGATCGCCTGCTTCACCGCTTCGTGGTCGGCAGTCGGCGGGATCATCAACGTCGCGTACGTGCTGAACGACACCAGGCCGATCTTCGGTCCTTGCGGGAAGACGTCGACGAACGTCCGGGCAGCCACCTTCGCCGCCTCCAGCCGGCTCGGCGCCAAGTCGGGGGCCATCATGCTGCCGCTGGTATCAACCGCGAGCAACACGACCGCCTTGTTCACCGGCAGCGGGATCGCCATGATCGGCCGGCTCACCGCCGCCAGCAGCAGCGCGAGGGCCAGGAAATAGAACCCCATGCTGATGTGGCGGCGCACCGCCGGCAGCGAGGTGGCGAGGCGCTCGAACAACGGCTGCTCGGCGAACCGGATCACCGCATGCGTGCGGGCCCTACGCACGCCGATCGCATACCAGCCGACAAACGCCGGGAGCAACAGGAGCCCCCAGAGCATTACTGGCCAGGTGAATTCCACCGACGCCGCCTCCGAAAGGTCACGAACTTCAACAACGGATCCACCAGAGAGGTGCCGGTCGACAGGCTCAGCAGATCGACGGCCGCCCTCCGCATCATCTGAGCCAACTCGGCATCCCGCGTCGCGACCAACTGACGGTACGCGTCGCGCACGTTTCGGTCGGACGTATCTACCCAGACCTGCTGCCCGGTTTCCGGGTCCTGCAGGTAGACGCCTCCAACATCCGGCAGCTCTCGTTCACGGGGATCTTCGACCCGGACGGCAACGACGTCGTGCCGCTTGCTCAGTTCGGCCAGCGTCCCCTCCCAGCCCACCAGGGAATGGAAGTCTGAAATGAGGAAGAGCAGCGAGCGCCGCCGCACCACCCGGCCCAACTGGTGGAGCACGACGCTGAGATCGGTCCGACCTCCACCCGACACCGTCGGCTCGGACGAGAGGGCGTGCACGATCCGAAGCGCCTGCAGCCGCCCCGTCCGCGGGGGAACAAACAGTTGCCCCCGGCGCCCGGGAAACCCAATCGCGCCGACCTTATCGCCGTGGCGGCTGATGATGTACGCCGCCACGCCGGCAAAGTCCACCGCGACCTGGCGCTTGAACTGCTGCACGGTGCCAAAGTCCATCGACGGTGACAGATCGACGAGTAGCCAGGCGGTAAGCTCTTTCTCCTCCCGATACTGGCGGACGAAGATCTGGTTCATGCGCGCGGTGACGTTCCAGTCGATCCGGCGCACCTCGTCCCCGGGCTGATACTGACGCACCTCAGCCAGGTCGAGGCTGGGGCCGTAAAACACCCCCGTGTAGTCGCCGAACAGATAGCCGTCGAGGCGTCGGACGACCTTAAACTCGAGGCGCCTCAAGATTCGCTCGGGTGTCTCCATACGGATCCCCAATGTGGACCTTTGGCACTGACACGGCTTCAATGACCCGCTGCAGCAAATGCTCCGGCGTGATATCGTGGGCGAGCGCTTCGTACGACAGAAGGAACCGGTGGCGGAGAACCTCCGGGGCGAGATCGCGCACGTCCTCCGGCATGGCATATTCCCGTCCGCGGAGCAGGGCGAGGGCTTTCGCCCCGATGATCAAATTGAGGGAGCCCCGAGGGCTGCTGCCGTAGGCGATGAACTTCGTCAGATCTCCGAGCCCAAACTCCTGGGGGCGACGGGTGGCGGTCACGAGGCTCACCGCGTACTCGTGGAGCCTGGGGTCGACATACACCGCCTCAGCGATCTTCTGAAGCTGCAGCAGTTCGTCTCCGCGGATGATCTGGGAGACCGAGGGGGACTGCTCCGTAATCCGGTCCACGACGGTCATTTCCTCGTGGAACGACGGATATGAGATCACGACCTTGAACATAAACCGATCGACCTGAGCCTCGGGGAGCGGATAGGTCCCCTCGCTCTCGATCGGGTTTTGGGTCGCCAAAACGAGAAAGGGATCCGGCAACCGGAACGTTTCCTTGCCGATTGTCACCTGACGTTCCTGCATCGATTCGAGCAGGGCGGATTGCACCTTGGCCGGCGCCCGGTTGATCTCGTCCGCGAGGACCAGGTTGGCGAAGACGGGACCCAGTTCGACCTCAAAGGTTCCCAGTTTTTGGTTGTAGATCCGTGTCCCGATGAGATCGGCAGGGACGAGATCCGGGGTGAACTGGATGCGGCGGAACTGACAGTCCAAGACGTCCGCCGTGGTCTTGATCGCGAGCGTTTTGGCCAGCCCGGGCACTCCCTCGATCAGGATGTGTCCGCGCGAGAGGAGCGCCACCAAAATTCGCTCAAGCATCAGGTCCTGCCCGACGATGATCTTCTTGATTTCGTACAGGACCTTCCGCATCGTGCTCGCGGCCTGCCCGAAGGTCTCGGTCGGATAACGCAGAACCCGCATCCTGCGCTGCGGCTGCTCGTCGACCACGACGTCCACCTCGTCTCTGGCGTGTCCGTGGATACTTATCGACCGGGCGGTCCGACTCCTACCATCCCTGCTAACTTAGTGTCCGCGAATCCCCGTTAAATCCTCACTACGGAGCCAAACCGGGGGGAGGACGGGCGAATTCCCAGCCGGGTGCCCCGCCTGATCGAGATGCACCAACGTCCAGGGGCTGCGGTCGACCAGCGCCTTGAGCGGCCCCACGGTCGCGGCTTGGAATAATGCGCTCACCGGATCGCCGAGCGGTGCCAAGGGGAGCACCACGTAGATCCCCGGGCCGACGCTCCGGGCCCCGGCGCCGACCGGGAGCGCGAGGTCGGCGGGCAGGGTGTGCCGGGCGGTCAGGGACTGCGGCACCTGGAACAGGAGCGGCAGCCGCCCCAAATGCCCGTCGCGATAAAACAACCGGAACTCCAACCGGTACTGGGCCTCCCGAATCGCCCGATGCCTCAGCCGGAGGACAACGTAGAGATGCGCCGCGTCCTCGGCGAAGGCCACCGACTCCAGTTTGACGCTGCCCTCTGCGGCGTGGAGGAAGGACCCCCCCGCGGGCCCGCGGATCGCGGCCGGGACGCGGTCCCACCCCTCGGGGACCGAGAGCGACAACCCGTCTCCGTGCAGCCGCAACGGCCAGACCTCAGGCGGGGGGGCGAAGAGCTCGTTGCGGCGCACGAAGCTCAGCATATACGTGCGGAGCAATTCCACCTGGCTGGAATATTCGCGGATCGCCGCCCGCTTCGCGTTCTCGTCGCCTGGCCCCAGGGGAAACTGCGCCCAGGCCGTTTCGGTTCCCACGAGGTCCCTCGGCGGATTGAGGAAGAGATCCGGCGCATACGCCTCGGGAGCGGGCCACATCGCGTGATGAACGAGATACGTCCACACGTGCACCCTCTTCGCCCACGCAGGGTCTTCGAAGGAGTACCGTTGGATCGCGGTGACGACAAAGGCCGCCGCCGCCCAGTGATCGCGGTGGGTATCGGCGGGGGTGTGCATCACGATGATGCTGGGGCGCTCCTGCCGGAGCAGGTTTTCCACGTCACCGAGAACGTTCTCTCCGCAGTAGCCGGCTTCGGCCCGGTATCCGAGAGGATACGGCGACCGGTTTCGTCGGGTGTACGGTGAGGTGTAGGGACGACCACAGTCCCAGGCGGACCCCCACAGCACGGGGAGTCCCCGATCCGGGTACCCGAGGAAGGTGACCCGCGCGGGAGGCAACCCCAGATGCGCCGCGGCGGCGAGGGCCTCCCGCTGTCTGCGCTTCCCATACTCGATGAACTGCCGGGGAGTGCTGAACAGTGTGCGGAACCCCACGTCGACCCCTTCGACGTAGCCATCCCCGTTGGTGAACGTAACGACCCGTACCCGAGCCCCAACGGCGGTCGCGGCATGGACCATGCCCCCCGCCCCAAGGGTCTCGTCGTCCGGGTGTGCGCCGAACACCAGGATCGAATCGTGGGCCGTCGGATGGTACGAGAGCACTGGAACGGGGATCCCGGAGGTCGCGGGCGCGGAGAACCCGGGGGCCGCCGCGATCGGTGCATACCCCCCCCACCCGGCCACGGTGGCGAGCAATGACAGCACCGTGCCCCGTAAGACCCCATGCGGTATCCGTAGCGTCGCGGCGGGTGCCTCCCTGAGTCTCCGGGATCGTTACCGGCGACGGCGATGCCGAGCCAGGGCAGAATGAGAAGTTCGCAATTGCGACACCGCCCCCCTCCCCCGGCCGCACCGCGAGGGCAACTCCGCAGGAGGGGCGGACGGATCCGGCCTGTGGTGCGATTACGACAAAGTCGCCGTTACCTTGGCCACCGGCGAGATCACCCGTCCATCGTCGGCGACGGCCGCCGCGGTGATAACGACCGTCAACCCGTACACGGGAGGTTTTTCCGTAAACTCGGCCGACCAGTTGCCGTTCTGGTCCGCCGTCACGGTTTGATTCCCGAGCGAGCCGTCGACCTTGAAGAGCAGCACCGCCCCGTTGTAGTCGGCGGTGATCTTGATGCGGCTTCCCGGCGCGGCTCGTCCGCTCACCGTGAACGGGGATCCAATCGACGCTCCGTCCGCCGGACTGACGATCATCGGGACGACGACGGCCGCGGGAGCGGGAAGGCCCGCGTTGATCTGCACGCGGTTCTGGGCCGTTGCGGTAAACACCTGGCCGTCCGGCGCCGTCAGGCGGACGACCACCTCCGCTCCTTGCATCCGATCTCCCGGCTGTACCGTATAGCTCCCGTAGTAGGTCCCGCGCTCAGATGTGGATTCCACCATGGGGATCCCCGAGCGGAGGGTGCCGATGGAAAACGTCGCATGCCCCTGCTGGCTCCCGGAAGCCACCACCTCCAGCACGTCCCCCGCGTTGAGGGTGCGGCCGGAGGGCGTCGTCGTGACCGAGGTAATTCCCGCAGGAGGGGCAGCCCCTTTACTGATGGTGACGGCCCAGATCTCGTTCGTCTGCGGGTTGACCCGCATCCGCACTTCATCGCCCGGCCGAAGCGCGCTGGGGGTCACGGCCGTGCCGCCCTGGGCGACCTGGGCGGAACGGTTGAGCCGATACGTGTCGCCGTTCTCGAGGACGACCACGCCGGCGTCGGTCGTGGCGATCACCTTCCCCGAGACCTCTTTAAACGTCGCCCGGACGGATTGGGCGGTTCCGCTGGGGTCGACGATCGCCTGGACCTCATCCCCGGGGCGAAGCGCGTCCAACGCCACCGAACCTCCCCGATTGTCGACCGCGTTCACCCGACTGATCGAGGTGACCGAGGTCACTTTGTAGGTGTAGAGGTTCTGGTCCACCTGAACCTGAATCTGGCCGGCCGGTGCGTTCACCGCCACCACCGTGCCCGTGACCGCGGTCGACGCCGGCGCCGGCTGCGGCTGAGGGGCGGGCGGGTAGGTTTGCGAGGGCGGCAGGGTCGACGCCGCCTGGCTTGTGATTTTGACCGTCGCGCTCGTCTCGTCCCACGAGACCTCTGCGCCCAGGGCCTGACTAATGAACCTCAGCGGGACCAACGTCCGGCCACCGACCAGCATCGCCGGCACGTCCATGGGGGTGGGCTGTCCGTTGATCTGCGCCTGGGTGTTCCCGATGCGCAGGGTGATGATCGTGTCCCCCCGGCCGGCCGTCACGGTCTGTGTGCCCGAATCCCAAAACACCTCAGCACCGAGACGCTGGAACACCCCCCGCAACGGCACAAGGACGCGCCCCGAGGCGATCATCGGTGGGACGTCGAACGCGACAGGGCCCCCATCGACCAGCACCTTTACCGCGGGCGCGGAGGTCTGCGCGTAGACGCCAACCACCATCCCCGGACCCATCAGCAGAGCCAGCATCATCGCCAAAAGTCTTGCCTGCCGGATACGTCGCATGAGGCCACCTCTCGATCTCAACTGCATCCTTAAGCGGTATTTGCCCGAGACACACCGGTTTTAGATAGGTTGAGGGAGGACCGACCGATCGGTCCTCCCTCGTGGCGCTGCCCTGTCAACGGAACGCTCCACAACGGAGCGGGCGCTCCCATCCCCCACAGTTCCATCCGCCCGTGGATGCGGCGGTTCTTACCCGATCGCTCGGTCCCTAGACGGCCCTACCGGAGAATCATGTGCCCGGTGGCCGCCAGAATCAGGAGGCCCAACAGGAGGAAGATCATGGAAATGACACCCCCTTTCGCGATCCTAGGTTCCGTTGAGTATGTATTCCCGACTCCGCTGAGGCTTAAACCTCGCGCCTCGATGGTGACCTCGCTGAAACCTCGGGCGGATCTCCACCCACCCGGCGCAAGACCTCAGGACCGTTCTTGGTCCATCAGCCGGATGATCGGACGGAGGCGGAGGTAGAGCCGGGCGGTGGCCCGGGCGTCGCCCAGACAATACCGGGCAATCTCCTCATACTTCCGCTCCCGGTAGAGGCCCGCGACGTCACGGCCGTCCATTTCCGCCTTCGGCGAATCGATGCCAAATTGGCGGCACCAGAAGTCAAGGTTCCCGCCAGGACGCCGGGAGTCCCTAAAGCTCAGCACCTCCGCCAGGTCGCAATGGTCCTGGAAACTGTAGCGGTAGGGCAGCAGGTTCCGAGTGGGTACCACCCCCAAGATCGCCGAGCGCAGCATCAGGTACGGCGCATCGAAGGACCGGCCGTAGAAAGTCACGATGGTTCCGGCCGCGTCGCTGATGATCCGCCAAAACTCCCGCAGCAGGGCGTCTTCCCGATCTTGAAAGAGCTTGGCATGGGGAGGGAAGTCTGTCCAGTCCTGCGCGCTTCCTTCGAGGAGGATGGCCCCGCGGTCCTCGTCAGGGTACCAGAGGCCGACGGCGACGATGTTCCCCGTGCCCGGGTGCAGCCCTAACCTTTCCGGTATCTCATCGCGCTGGGTCTCCCCCTTCGCCGTATCGAGGAGGTAGGCCTGGACCTCGGGAGCCAACGTGCCCCAATCCTGGCCCACCGTCTCGATGTCGATCGCTATTGGGGGTTTGGCCATCCGGCGGGCGCCTCCTCAAACCGGCGGGCGCGAACCGTACCAGCGCCACACATCTTTTCGCCTGCCCCCGGATGACCACCTCCACACCTGCGCTCGACGGCGAGCGCAGCGCCGCCGGCCGGGTGGTCCACAAGCACCTGTCTTTTGGGCAATAACTCCTTGCGCGCGTCGAGCCCGCGACACGGGATCGCCGCCGCACCCGAACGCAGCGGCAAGAACCGGAGGCCCGTGGATGCGACTCGACGACCTCGAAATCTCCGACGCGGAGTTGCACGACTGGGGGCGGGCGATTGAGAAAACGCCCTCCGAAGAGTTTAACTTAGACGACCTCCCCTTCGGCAAGCAGGTCGTCCATTGGATCGATGAGACGATCCTCACGCTGCTCGAGTACGGCCGAAACGAGGCGCTGCACTATAAGAAGGCGGCGGAGATCGCGCGCCGCGCCACCGCGCTTTCACGCATGACCCTGGACCCCCGCCCCATCACGGCCTTTAAGATCGGCGAGCGCTGGCTGGTCAAGGTCTTATCGGAATTCGGCTGCCGCATCTAGCCCCCGAGAGCAAAGGAACGACGCAGGGACAGCATTCTCCGTTCGGCGGGCGGGTTGGGTCGACGCGTGGACAAGGACCAGCCCCCGCGACGACATGCCTTGCTTCACGGCTGATGGTGCGGTGCGCCGGCGCGAGCTAGGACCAATGGCGCTCGTCGACGAGCACGGGCCGCGCGTCCGCCAGAGTCCCCGGCGCGACTAACTCCATCACTACCCGAAGGCGCGTCACGTCCTTGACGGCGGCCGCCACCCTCTCGGCGAGCGTCGCATCGGGTCGTTCCGCCTCCACGCGAGCAACGAGCTCGTCTAGGTTGCCATCCCGGCGGACAACAAACTGGTAGCGGTGTGCCTCGGGATGGCGGGCCATCGCCGACCGCAGCGCGGACGGATGCACGAAGAGCCCGCGCACCTTGACCGCGTCGCCGGTCCGCCCAAGAATCCCGTGCAGACGCGGCGCCGTCCGGCCACACCGGCAGGCGCGCGGACCAGCACCGAAAGATCCCCCGTCGCAAGGCGCAGCAGCGGATAGGTAGGATCGAGCAGGGTGACGACGATCTCGCCCGGTTCCTCCGGTCCGGCCGGCGCCGGTCTCGGGATCGACGAGTTCCACGATGCACCGGTCCGCAAGGTGAAGCCCTTCGGCGAAGGGACACTCATACGCGATGACCCCGGCGTCGGCCGTTGCGTACGCCTGCTGCGCGCGCACGCCGCGGGAGGCGAAGTGCAGGCGCAGGGACTCCGGAAGCGGCTCCGCGGAGACAAGCGCCACCTCCAAGCAGAGGTCGATCGCAAGGTCACCGGCCTTTTCGAGCAGTATCGCCAGAAAGCTCGGCGTGCCCACATATCCCGTGGCGCGCAGGTGAGCCGCGGCCCGACACTGCAGTTCCGTATTCCCGACACCGCCCGGGATGACGATCGCGCCCAGCGCGAGCGCCCCTCCTTCCATGATCGAGCCGGCGGGGCTCATATGATAGGAGAACGAGTTCAGCACAACGTCGCCCGCCCGGAATCCAGCCGCGTGCATGGCCGGTGCACAACCCCAGGGGTCCGGTCCAGCGCCCTCGGGTTCGTAGATCGGTCCCGGGGAGGCGAAGAGCTTGCGCACCCGTTCCCACGCTCCCCAACCGGCAAGCGGCGGCGCACCGGCCTGGTAGGCGGGCAGCGCCTCTTTGCGCAGGAGGGGCACCCGTTGCAGGAGGTCGATCGTGGGGACGCCGTCAAGCAACCCCGCCCGTTCGGCCGCATCGCGGGCGCCCGCCGCCGACGTCTCCGCCAGCGCCAGGCCCAACCGCCGCAATTGCCGAGCCTGGCGAGCGTCAGGAGGGTCGCCTTCCGCCGGAGAGTGGAGCGAATCAGAGCGCGTCATGCGGTCAGGAGAGCCACCGCTTACGGCGCCGGTAGTGCTTCACATCCCGATAACTCCGCCGCTGTCCCTCCCCGGAAAGACCCAGATAGAACTCCTTCACGTCCTCGTTGGCGCGCAGCGCCGCCGCGCTGCCATCCAGCGCGACGCGGCCATTTTCGAGCACGTAGCCGTACTCGACGATCTCCAGCGCCCGTGCGGCATTTTGCTCCGCCAGCAGGATCGCCACGCGCTCCTCCCGGTTGAGGCGGACCATGATGTCGAAGATCTCGCCGACAAGAAGGGGGGCGAGTCCCATCGAGGGTTCATCGAGAAGCATGAGACGCGGCCGCGCCATCAGCGCCCGCCCGATGGCCAGCATCTGCTGTTCACCGCCTGAGGTGTACCCGGCCCGCACGCGGCGCCGCTCCGCGAGCCGCGGGACATAATTGTACACGGCATCGAGATCCCGTCGCACCGCCGCCGCATCGCGCCGGACATACGCGCCGGTCAACAGGTTCTCTTCGACGGTCAGGTGCTCGAACGGCCGGCGCCCCTCCATCACCTGCACCACACCGCGGCGGACGACCTCTGCCGGGTCGCACGTATCGAGGCGCCGGCCGGCGAATTCGACGGTACCCCGCGTCACCGCAGCCAAGGCAGAGGGGGATTAGGGGGCAGCTGTTGACGCGAGTCCATTTGTGACCATTGGAGGAGCGTTCGATGCCAAATGTTCGCTGAATAATTCGTCCAATGGGTACCCGCGTTAGCAAGAACTCGCGGAACCCTAGGGTGTCGCGTTGACCGCGGCGGACGTCGAAGCGATCTACCATCGGGTGCCCACGATCAAGGCTACGCTCCCGCCCTCAGGCCGCAGGTGACCGACGGACTCGAGCCGCCGTAGGAGTTCGTGGTTGGACTGGCTCCAATACCCGAGAATTAATGAAGCATACTTTTGACTGAGGACACTGGGTGAGCGTAGCGCGGGACTTTTGATTGGATCTCATTCGCTAACGCTAGCGAGCCCACTCGTCGTGCGCCCGCGTGATCGCCCCTGCGAATTGGATCGCATCCGGCGGGAACACTTCAACGAACGCGCCCTTTTCATTGGGGCCGGATCCGCCCTCGGGGTGTATGCCGGCCTCGAGCAGGCTCAGGAATGAGGCGTCGGTACAGCGAGTCGCATTCCCAAACTCCCCGCCGCAGGCGGCGCCTTTCCCCTCGCCACCCAGGTAGAAGTTCGTCTGCCACGCAACCGGTACCATGAACCGTTTTGCCAGTTCCATCACCAACGGCCGAACAGGTTTACCGGCTATCAGCCAGTCCATCTGAAGTAGAAAATGGCCACGGGATACGCTTTCCGCCGCGCCGACAATATCGGCGTTTATTTTGCGAATGGCAGTCTTTGCCCGACCTCCACTCTGGGCCCCCCCATTTTCCCCGATCGGCGGAAACGAGCCCTCGGGTATGATGGGGAGCGCCAACCAAGTGTCTGGGAAGGCTCGCGTCCACGCCGTCGCAACGCCTCGCACGGCTTGAACAACGAGCGCAGGCCGGTACCCAACGCTCCTCCAAGTGGCGATTGCGTCCGAGACGCCCGGGTTTCCGGTCTCTCGAGGCGTTTCGGCAGGCAGACGGGCCTCATCGGTGTCCGTGTTGACTCCCGTGAGCTTTGCGACAGAGACGTACTTCAGAACATCGATCGAACGCAGGTGCTGCGCGACATGATCAAGCATATCGGCAAAAGCGGCCTGATACGTGGGGTCCCAGGGCGGCGCAAGGGTCACGTTGATGAGGTGTCCCTGGCCCTGATGATGCGAAAAAACAAAGTTGAGCTTCTTGGCACTTTGGTCCTTGGACGACGCCTGGTAGATCCAACCCGGCGCGTTCCCCCCTGCGAGGATACCGAGTTCGATCGACAGACCATGCGAGCGCACGAGCTTGATCCTGCGGTCAAACTCTGAAAAATCATACACACCCCTGGAAGGTTCGATCTCCGCCCACGTCATGACGACGGCGCCGCCATTGAACCCGTTGACGGTAAGCGCCTTCTCCCATGTGCCGTTCTGGACGAAGGCCGGGTACGAGTAGACATAGAGACCCTGGGGCGGCGACCCCATGGCGGCGCTGTGGGCTGGGATCGCGCCAGCATATGAAAGAAGCACCGTCAGGCATAGCGCCGCAATTCGAATGAGCGAGTTCGACGCTCCGTTGAACATGTGCCGGTCTCTTTTCATGTGCTCATCTTAGCGGACTTCGCCAAGAATATATGGAACCGAAAATTCTCTATCGGTTTCTGAACTGACATTTCCGTTTTGATGCCCTCACTCCTTCCCTTCGCAGAGCCCAGCCCCATCCGCGTCATCCGGACCCCCTGGGCGCCCCAGAACGCCCGTTTGGGCCCCGTTGGGACCCTCGACGCTCCGTATAGCCACGCTGGCAGGCGATTTCTCGGACATCGATCCCACCTCCGGCATTGGATACACTGTCGCCTCTGCGGCGACTGACGGGATTGTCGTGCCAGCGAGGTTCTCGGGCGGAGTTCTGTGCAAGTCCTCGGGCGAATCGTGCGGAAACCTTATCCTGTTTGGTTTGGTCGGGGCGCCCGGACTTGAACCGGGGACCTTCTGCTCCCAAAGCAGACGCGCTACCAAGCTGCGCCACGCCCCGATTTCTACGCCTTTCCGCGTCGTGACCGATTACACGATTCCTGGCGCGCTGAGTCGCCCTCTATTATACCGGGTATTAGGGTTCTCCACGACCCCGAGTCCACCTTGCCAAGCCCAGCAGACACCAGCTTTCCAGCCCCATCTCCATTGAGCCAGGAGTTCGGGAATGGGACGGTGAAGGGAACGACGCGTATCCCTGGCGTGAACGGAGTGCCACACGTGTCCACCCCCCCACCGACCCCCGCTCGGCTGCTCGCGCAGCTGACCGAAGAATATCTCACCGCCTTATTCGAAGCCCAGCCGACGACGGCCGCAGCGCTGGGGCTCCACGAATACGACGGCCGGATCCAGGACTTCCGAGAGCCGACCCAAGCCCGGCGGATTTCCGCCCTGCGGAGCTTCCGCGACCGCGTGTCCGGACTGAACCCGCTGGCGCTGGATTCCGACGATGTACACGACCGTGCGCTTGTCGCGCTGGCGGTCGACGAGGAAATGTTTGAGCTGGAGGCCCTCCGCGAGTTCGAGCGCAATCCCATTGCTTTCTCCGGCCCCCTCGATCTCAGCGGCTACATCAAGCGCGACTACGCGCCGCTGGCCAAACGCGTTGGCTCGCTTTGCGAGCACCTCAGACAAATCCCAGATTACCTCGCGGTCGCCAAAGAAACACTTCGGGAGCCCATCCCCCTCCCTTTCCTCGAAACTGCCCTTGAAGTATACGCCGGCATCATCCAATTCCAGGAGCGAGAGTTGGTGCAGGCGGTCCGCCCCATCGGGGGTGGATCGCTGTGGGAAAAGTTCAAGCGCGCCAACGCGGACGCGCTCGCCGCCTTCCGCCGGTTCATGGAGTACCTGGAGCACGAGGGACGCGCGAACGCGGTGGACACCTTCGCCATCGGCGAAGCGCACATCCGGACGATGCTTCGGGTGGGGGAAATGGTGGACCTCCCCGTCGAGCGCCTCCTTGAGATCGGACGCGAAGATCTCAGGCACAACCAGGCTCTGCTGCGCGAGGCGGCCGCGCAGATCGACCCAGCAGCCGCGGTCCGCGCCGTGATGATCCGGCAGGCCGAGGACCACCCTTCGGCCGACCGCCTCATCCCCGAGGCGGAGCACGTCCTGGATGAGCTCCGGCGATTTGTGGAGACCCACGCCCTGATCTCCATGCCCCCCGCGGGGCGGTGCCGCGTCGAAGAAACCCCTCCCTTCGCTCGCTGGGCGTTTGCGATGATGGATACGTCAGGGCCCTTCGAAAGCACGGGTGAATCCTTCTACTATCTCACCCCGCCCGAACCGGGGTGGACCTCCGCGCAGAAGGAAGAGTGGTTGCGAAAGTTCGATTATGCGACCCTGCGGGACGTGGGCATCCACGAAGTCTATCCAGGGCATTACGTGCACTTCCTCAAGATGAAAGAGGTGCCGCGGCCTCTGCGGCGGGTGCTCACCAGCTATTCATTCGTCGAAGGGTGGGCGCACTACTGTGAGGAGATGATGCTCGAGGCGGGGTATGGGGCACGAAATCCCCGCCTTCGCATCGCCCAACTCTCGGAAGCGCTTCTCCGGAATGTCAGATTCCTTGCCGCCCTGGAGATGCACACGCGGGGCATGTCGACGAACGCCGCAGCATGGATGTTCGTCACCGAGGCTTATATGGATCCCTTGCCCGCGGAGCGGGAAGCGGTGCGCGGGACGTTCGATCCCGGGTATCTGAATTACACGCTCGGGAAATTGATGATCCGCAAGCTTCGGGACGACCTGCGCCGTCAGGAAGGCGCCGGGTTTTCTCTCCGGAACTTTCACGACAGACTTCTGGCCTTGGGTGCCCCCCCCATTCCCCTGGCGCGGCGGCAGCTCCTGGGATCGGACGCCGCCGCCTTGTAGGTCCGGATCAACTTCGCGGAGTCCCTCCGGCCGGAGGCGTCCCTCCCCCGGCCGCTCTTTCGGCCTTCATCGCCTCGGCCTTGGCTCTGGCGGCGGCGATCTTCTCGTCGCGGCTCATTTCGGCCTGTCCCGCCGGCTGGGCAGTTGGGGCCGCGGCGGCAGCCGGTGCGGCGGCAGGCGTTGCGCCGCCGGCGGCTGGTGCGGCCGGTTTGGCCGCGGGCGGTGCCGGGACCTTGGGGGGAATCTTCTGGCCGAGGAACTCCTGACGCAGGTACTGGTCGACCGCGGTGTGGATCCGCTCACGCGCCTCCGCCTTGCCCGCCATCGCGTCCGCAACCCAAGCTTTGTCCACGCGGTACGAGACGAGGCGCTTCCCCTGGGCGAAGTGCACGAGGTAGTGGGCCATCGAGTCCTGCACCACCATGATCCGCACGTTCAGCTTGAGGGGGATCGAGATCTCGCTGACCAGATGGAACACCCATCGTTCTTTCTCGTCCATCGCCGTTGTCGCCAGCGTCTCCGACACGGTCCGGCCCGCCAGCGGATCCATCGGCCGGAGGCGCGCCCGCCCCAACTTCTTCCGGATGGCACTCAACGCTTCGTCCTTGACGTCGGCAAACGCGACGGCAACGGAAAACCCCCAGATGACGAGAATGGCGAAGGTGAGCGACCAATAGGTCAGAAACTTGCTCAGGGTCATCTATCTCCTTTCGCTGCGATCACGCGGTCGACACCGGACCTGCCCCTCAACGGCCCAGAGATACTTATTTGGCGCCCCGGGCCTGTCGATCCTTCCCCGCCAAGCGGAGGATCTCGATCAGGTACGGCTCCGCCAACCGGAGCGCGCGGCCGCGGTGGCTCAGGCGATTCTTGACGTCCGGGGGGACCTCCGCCATCGTCCTAGGGTCCTCCTCCGGCACGAAGATCGGATCGTACCCGAACCCGCCGTTCCCCCGCGGATCGCGGGCGATGCGCCCCACACAGGTGCCTTCAAAGATCCTGACCGTGCCCGCCGGCAGCGCCACGGCGACCGCGGCCCGGTACCGCGCCGTCCGGTGGGCGTCCGGGGTCTCCCGCAGCAAGGCGAGGACCCGTGCGTTGCGGTCGGCGTCCGTCGCCTGCTCTCCGAGAAAGCGCGCGGAGTGAATCCCAGGGGCCCCCTCTAGCGCCTCGATCTCCACCCCGGAGTCATCGGCGAGCGCGACTTCCCCGGTAACCGCCGCCACCGTGAGGGCCTTGGCCCCGGCGTTATCGGCGTAGGTCTTCCCCTCCTCAGGGATTTCGCCGATCTGCGGGTAGTCAGCGAGCGAGCGCAAGACGATCGGCAGGTGAGCGAACACGGCGGCGATCTCCCGGACCTTGCCGGGGTTTCGGGTCGCCAGGACCAGGCACGGCCGGCGGTGCGCCCCGCTCACGGAGCGGTCAGGACGTCCGCGAGCACCTCACGCTGCTTGGCGATCAGGGTGACGATGCCTCGCTCACCGAGGGCCATCAGGGCGCTCGCCTCCGCTTTGCTGAACGCCGCCCCCTCGCCGGTCCCTTGTATCTCGACGAACTTCCCGGATTCCGTCATGACGATGTTCATGTCCACCCGGGCGCGAGAGTCTTCAGCAAAGGTGAGGTCGAGAACCGGAGCCCCATCGATGATACCGACGCTGGTCGCGGCGAGGAACTCCCGCACGGGGAACTTGGAGACGGCGTTGGTGCGCTTGAGCAGCGTCAGGGCATCCATCAGCGCCACGAACGCGCCGGTGATCGACGCCGTGCGGGTGCCGCCGTCCGCCTGCAGCACATCGCAGTCGATCCAGATCGTCCGCTCACCGAGACGCTCGAGATCGACGACGGCGCGCAACGACCGGCCGATCAATCGCTGGATCTCGTGGACCCTGCCGCCCACCTTTCCGGCCGTCGCATCGCGTGGACTCCGCTCGTGGGTCGACCGAGGCAGCATGCCGTATTCGGCGGTGAGCCAGCCCTGGCCGGCTCCCCGCAGCCAGGGAGGCACGCGCTCCTCGATGCTGGCCGTGCAGACGACGCGGGTGTCGCCCAATTCGATCAACACCGAGCCCTCCGCAAACTTGCTGAAGCGCCGCCGGAGAACGAGCGGCCGGAGCTCGTCCGGTTGGCGGCCATCACCGCGTGGCACAGCGGAGCTCCCTTCTCGACATCAGATTGGGTAGCGGGCGTTCTCTTCTGCGATCAGGGCGCGAGTGTGAAGGATCTTCGCGGCGGCGCGCCGCTGCTCCTCCGGATCGAACTGCGGCGAGAAATGCGTGAGCACCAGACGTTCCACCCCGGCACGCGACGCGAGTTCGGCGGCCTGCGTCGCGGTCATATGTCCCACCTGGGCGGCGAGGCCGGCGTGGGAGTCGGGAAAGGTCGCCTCGCAGAGCAGCAGGTTCGCCCCGCGGGCGAGCGCTTCCAGGGCCGCCGTCGGCGAGGAGTCTGCGGAGTAGACGAACGTGCGACCGGCGCACTCGATCCGCACGGCCAGGCAGTAAACGGGATGTGCGGTCCGGGCGAAGGTCAGCCGCAGCGGGCCTACGGACTCGACCGAGGTCTCGGTGATCGGACGAAAGACGAACGTGCCGCGAAACCGTGCCACCGACTCCGGACCCCGCAGTATCCGCACCAGCAACTCTGCGGCGTCATCGGGAGCGTAGACCGGCAGCGGCGGGCGCTTCGGGTCCACCCGCTGCCACTCGTAGGCATCGCGGAGTGGATAGATCGACAGAATATGGTCCACGTGCAGGTGACTGAGCACCAGGGCGTCCAGGTCGTGGGCCTCACAGTGCTGGCGCAGACGAGCCACCGCCCCCGGCCCGCAGTCCAGCATCACGCGAGTTGAACCCTCCTGCACCAGGTAGCTGGGGCATGCACCGCCGGGGGCCGGGTAGGGAGACCACCGGCCAAGCACGATCAACTGCATCAGGGGACGAGGCTTGCGCTGCGGGATGCCAGGAAGCGAAGAATCGCCCGCGCGATGGCCTCGGCGATCCGCGTCTGAACCGCGGGGCGACGCAGCAACCGTTCCTCCACCGGGTTGCTGATGAACGCGGTCTCGACCAGCACGGAGGGCATCGGGGTCTTGACAATGACGTAGAAATCCGCGGTGCGAATCCCCCGGTCGGGCTCACCCAACGCTTGCACGACCTCACTCTGGATCATCATCGCCAGAGCATGACTATCGGCGGTCCCGTAGTAGGTTTCCGTTCCTTCCTTCAGAGGGCTCTGACTGGCGTTCGCGTGGATGCTGACAAACACGACCCCTCCTGCTCGCTGCGCGACATCCGGGCGGTCCTCCAGGGCGACGGTGCTGTCGTCGGTCCGGGTGAGGACCACACGGATCCCTTGCCGCGCCAGCCGCTGCTGCACCATCCGGCTGATCGCCAGGGTGACGGTCGACTCGCGCAGGCCGGTGGGGCCCACCGCCCCGCTGTCGGCGCCCCCGTGCCCGGGGTCGATGATCACGGCCGGCCCTGGGGGTGCGGCCCTCGCGCCGTCGCCGAAGACGAGGTCGATGCGGCGGCCCTCGTCCGTCGTGCTCGCGGAGTAGTCGGACTGCCGGCGCAGGTTGATCATGATCCGCGCGAGGTTTGGCGCGGTGTGCAGTTGCTCGACGACCACGTTCCGGATGGTGCTGCTCCCCACCTCGAGATCTTGACGCCGCGGCATGAAGACCGCCCCAGGGAGGTCGATCGCCAGCCGGGACGGGTACACGAACTGTTTGACCTGATATACCGCCGGCTGAGAGGCGATGATCGTCAAATGACCGGTGCCGCTCTGGATATCGTAGGTCACCGCTTGAAGATGGAACGCGCCTGGAGCGTCCGCAAACGGTGGGAGCGGGGGCGGCGCCAGCGGCTCCGCCGGCACCGCGGTTGGGTGTTCGACGGGGACGTCGCGGATGGCGACGTCGGGGGACACCGCCGGCGCGCTTCGATCGTCCCGCTCCGGGTGCGTCTCCGCCTCGACGCCCGCGGGCGCAGGCTGACTGTCGAGCTCGGGTTCGGGGGGCAACGCCCCCTCCGCGGGCGGGGTCCGGGCAGCGGGAATCGCGTCGCCGATCGTCACCGTGACGGCTCCGGGAGCGACGGCGATCCGATACGGAACGCGGCGGGTAAGATCGAACACGACCCGCGTGACAAATGGTCGAACCTGAAACTGGCCGTGGCGCACGCGGACAACGTCCGCATCACCGACCGCGAGCACCGGCTTCTCGATGAGATCCGCAGAGTGACTGATATCCACCGCCAGCCGGTCGGGCGCATCCAGCAGGTGGGCGTCGGCGCCCACCGGTCCAGATGTGGCGATCACAAAGGTCAGGACGCCGTCGTGCCGGCCCCACGTCACGCCGGTCGTTTGGGAAAGGGCCTCGACGCGGCCCTCCCCTTCTTTCACGTACGCCCCCATCGCCCGCAGCACCGCCGCGGCGGGCACGACCACGACATCGCCTTTGAGCACTGGGGCGGTGGGAAGCTCCACCCGCTCCGCGCCCACCAGCGCCTCGGCCTCCCCGATGCTCAGGCGCACCGCCAACCCCGCCGCGGACGTCACCGTGGCGGTATGGGCGTCTCGATCCCAGACCATCGTGGCGCCGAACGACGCGGCCAGCGGCGCCAGCGGGGCCATCACCGCGCCGTGCTGAAGTGCGAGTGGAGCGGAAAATGCGACCACCCGATCGTTGACCGTGACCTGGGGGAAGCCGTTCTCCGCCGAGCCCGGGTTGGACCAGAGCGCAAGAATCACGGCGATCGTCGCCGCGGCGGACAACAGCTTCATGGAGACCTCCGATGCAGGGGGCACGCGCACCGCAACAGTGGGTGGCTATTCGAACCCAAACCCCGGGCTCCTGCCGACTCCCAAACAACCGGCGGTCGGGGGAACGCTCCGACCCCGACCGCCGCTGTGAGGGAGAGCCGGCTTAGCCGGCCTACCGCTTCTGGGATTTGCGCACCGCCGAAGCCGCGGCTTGATTCCGATCGCCGTCGCGCGCCCCGTTGAGGACGAAGCGCTGATCGAGCGCCTTCAGCCGCTCCATAATGCCGCCGTACTCGAGTTCTTCCATGCCGAGCATCGCCGGGTTGAAGAACCCCTGCGAGCGGATCTCGGCGCCCTTCCGGACCGCCTGCTCCAGGAACACCTCCCACACTGGGTTCTTGAACAGGTCGATCGGGCCGGTCAACACCCCATCCCGAATGGAGTAGCCCGCCGCCGACACCATCGGCAGACAGTAAAAGATGCTCGAGTCCGTGTTGAGCGGGACGGGGGCCAGCGGCATGTTGTGGCTTCCGCGGCAGTCGCCGGCGACATAGGGAATCTTGCTGAACGCCAGCCCGAACTCCTCGGTCGCGGGGAAAATTTTCTGGGTGCGCACGATGGCGACCGGATCGTCTTTCCCCACGTACCGACCGGCGATGTGCTTGAGCCGGGTCGTGCTGAGGGCGACCGCCTGCTCGTTTGGATGGGCGCGGGAGTGAATGCTCTTCACGACAAACCGGCCGGTGTCGCGCAGAAGCGCGGCGAGATCGTAGAGATCCTCCGGAGCCTTCAGGGTAATCTCCCGCTCCGCTTCCGTATGGTTGACGTCCACAACGGTGAACGTGAACCCTTTGCCGACATCCGGGCTCAGCAGGAGCCCGCCACAATACATCGGATCGCAGAACGTGAGGTAGAGCAGGAGGTTAAAAGCACCGGGCTCGGTCTTGTCGGCGGTGAGGACCATAAACGGCTCCGCCGGTCGCTCGACGATCTCTACCTCTGCAACCCCCGGCCCCATCCCCTGGATATTGCCGGAGAACTCGCTCTTCAGGATGTCCTGCTTGGCGCCGTACAACCCCTGCCGCTCCGCGACGGAGCCCGCCTCCATGAAGATGTCGTAGGCCAGCCGGTGGACCGCTTCGGCCTCGACCCCGTGGCGGTGAGTCATCAACACGCAAATGTCGTCGCCGGTATGGGTGACGCGACAGTCAACCAGCAACTTGCCGCGCTGGGCCCCCGCCATCTCCGAGGCGACTTTAAGCATCTCGGGACTGGGTTGGGTATGCCCGGCGATACTCCCCACATCCGCCTTGATCGCCGTGATTGTTATCGGGGCTCGACCCGTGGACCCTGCCATCCCCGCACCTCCCCCACAGATACCTCAGTCACATCGGCAGAGGAACCCGATCACTCCCATCTCTCTTCTATTATAGCTGGAAGATCCTCGATGGAATCCCTTGTCCAATTCTCTGGCGGGAGTGGGGCTCCTGCCGCTCCAAGCCTGCGCGATCCGAAGTGGAACCCCAAAGGACAAAGTGGCTTCCAAAGTTGACCCTGCTCGCGGTGTGGCCTTGGGGGAAAATGCAGTTGCAGTTTCCGATGAAGCCCGATGGTGATTGGGTGAACGGAGTGGCGCAAGTCCCAGTGGGGGTGTCAGACGAAGTTTTTTCTGTGGAGCCTTGAGGGAGTGGAGCACCGGTCGCCAGGGCGATGGCGCTCCACCCCCTCGATGTTCCTGCGGGAAATCTACTGCACGCCGCGGCGCTTGTTAGTTGTTGCCGCCACCATGACCCCCACTGCCGCCGTGCCCGCCGTTACCGCCGCCGCCCGAGTTGTTGTTACCGCCCGTGCCGCCATTGCTGCCGGAGCCCCCGTTGCCATTATGACTCCCACCCGCACCGGTTCCGCCGCTGCCAGATCCGTTGCCATTGCCGCTGCCCCCGTCGCCACCGTTCCCCCCACCGCCCCCGTTTCCCCCGCCTGAATTGCCGCTCCCCCCGTTACCGCCGTTGCCGGCATTTCCGCCGTTGCCGTTGTCGTTTCCGCCTGTCCCCGTGCCTTTGATACCGGTACCGTTCCCGTTTCCGTCGCCGCCCGCGCCACCGTTCCCGCCAGGGCCGCCTTTGCCGGCCCCGACCCCGTTGAGGGAGTCGCCGGCGTTCGCCGTGTTGCCGTTTCCGCCGTTCCCACCATTCCCACCTGTCCCGCCGTCCCCGTTGTTACTCCCGCCCGTACCCATGCCGTTCGTGCCCGTGCCGTTCCCGTTGTCGTTCCCGCCGTTACCGCCACTTCCCCCACCGCCGCCCTGACCAGCACCGGCACCGTTGGGGGAGGTGCCGGTGCTCGCCGTGTTGCCATTGCCACCTGCGCCACCGTTGCCACCCGCCCCGCCGTTCCCGTTGTTGGTTCCGCCCGTGCCTGTGCCGTTGGTGCCGGTGCCGCTCCCGTTGTTGTTGCCGCCGTTGCCACCATTGCCCCCGTTGCGGCCCTGACCGGCACCGGCCCCGCCAGAGAGCGGGGAGTTGTTGGCAATCGACGTGTTGTTATTTCCGCCGTTCCCGTCGTTCCCGGCGGTGCCGCCGTTGCCATTGTTGCTCCCGCCCGTGCCTGTGCCGTTGGTACCCGTGCCGTTCCCGTTGTTGCTGCCCCCGTTACCGCCCGCAGGGCCCTGCGCTCCGCCGTTGCCGCCATTACCTGCGCCAGCCCCACCCGGGGCAGCCACGCTGGCCACCGTGTTGCTATTGCCTCCATTGCCGCCGTTGCCCCCCGCACCGCCGTTGCCGTTGTTGTTCCCGCCGGTCCCCGTGCCACCGTTCAGGCCGGTGCCGTTCCCGTTGTTGCTGCCCCCGCTCCCACCACTGCCGCCGACACGTCCCTGACCAGCCCCCGAGCCGCCAAGGGGATTCGAGGCGTTGCTGTCGCTTCCCACGTTGTTATTGCCGCCATTGCCACCGTTCCCGCCCGCGGCGCCGTTACCATTGTTGCTGCCACCACTGCCCGTACCATTGGTCCCGGTACCGTTCCCGTTGTTGCTGCCCCCGCTCCCACCACTGCCGCCGCCAAAGGCGCCGTTCCCCGCGAAGGCCCCGCCGGCGGAATTCACTGCGCTCGCCGTGTTGTTATTGCCGCCATCGCCGCCGTTGCCACCAGCCCCACCGTTGCCGTTGCTGCTGCCACCCGTGCCCGTGCCGTTGATCCCGGTACCGTTCCCGTTATTGTTGCCACCACTACCACCGGCACCGCCGCCACTTCCTCTACCGGACCCGGCAACCGAGTTTCCGACGGCATCCGCGATGTTACTGTTGCCGCCGGTGCCACCGTTGCCCCCATTGCCGCCGTTTCCGTTACTGTTCCCGCCCGTCCCTGTGCCCGTGCCGTTGCCCCCGTTGCCGGAATTGTTAAGTTTCTCGTTGCCGCCGCTTCCGCCAGTACCGGTGCCAATGCCATCACCGTTAGTGCCGCCGCCGGTTCCGCCGGCCCCGCCGCTGCCCCCATTCCCGGCAATCGCATTCGCAAATGATCCACCCGTGCCTGTTGCAGTTGCGCTGTTGCTGCTGCCGCCGCTTCCGCTGTTACCCCCGTTGCCGCCATTCCCGTTATTATTGCCGCCCGTACCAATCCCTATGCCATTGCCCCCGTTCCCGGAATTAGTGCCGTTCTCGTTGCCACCGCTGCCCCCTATCCCGGTACCGATGCCATTCCCGTTGTTGTTGCCGCCATTCCCCGCAACCCCGCTCCGCTGGCTGTTCCCGGCCTCGGCATTGGCAAAGGAGGAATTGCCGATGGTGTCGGCCGATGCGGTGTTGCTGTTCCCGCCGTGCCCGGTATTGCCCCCGTTACCGCCGTTCCCGTTGTTATTCCCGCCCGTTCCGGTACCCGTGCCATTTCCACCGTTACCGGAATTGTTGACGTTCTCGTTGCCGCCGTTGCCGCCGGTACCGGAGCCGGTGCCGTTCCCGTTGTGTGTCCCTCCGTTACCCCCACTGGGCGCAAAGCCATCGCTGCCGCCGGCAGCGCGGTAGCTATCGCCGGCATCGGTCGTGCTGTTTACGCCCGAGTGCGAGGTGTTGCTGTTCCCGCCGCCCCCGTTGTTGCCCCCGTTGCCGCCGTTCCCGTTGTTGCTGCCGCCGGTTGATGTCGCCGTGCCGGTTCCACCGTGACCGGAATTGCTTACGTTCTCGTCACCGCCCCGGCCGCCCGTGCCGCTGCCGACATTGCCGGGGTTGCCGGTCCCGTTGACATCACCGGCGCTCCCACCGTTGCCCCCACGAAAGCCATTGCCGGCGTCCGCTTCGCTGTATTGGCCCTGCTGCACGTCGCTTGATTGCGCACTGTTGCTGCTCCCGCCGTTGCCGCCATTGCCCCCCTTGCCACCGTTCCCGTTATTGGAGCCGCCCTTCGCCGTGCCCGTGCCGGCGCCCCCGCTGCCGGAGTTACCGGTGTTCTCGTTGCCGCCTGCACCACCTACACCAATCCCGCTGGCGTTCCCGTTTCCAAAGCTCCCGCTGCCGCCGCTCCCGCCGCCGAACCCGCTCCCGGCGTCACTTTCCGTCCCCACAGGAAACCCACCGCTCTGCCCGCTCCCGGTCGCCGCACTGTTTGCGCTCCCACCGTTGCCGCCGCTGCCCCCGTTGCCGCCGTTCCCGTTGTTGCCGCCGGCTGTGGCGGTGCCGGCCCCGGCACCACCGTTCCCGGAACTGTTGGTGTTGTTGTCGCCGCCGTTCCCGCCAGTGCCTAGCCCGCGGCCGGTTCCGTTCGTGGAGCCGCCGTTCCCGCCCGCCCCGCCGTTGCCCCCGCTCCCGGCCGAGCCGCGATACCCGCTGCCGCTACCCGTCGTCCCGTCGTTACTGCTTCCAGCGTTCCCCCCGTTCCCCCCGGTGCCGCCGTTCCCGTTCTGGTTCCCGCCCATGCCCGTCGCGCTTGCACCCCCGCCACTGCCGGACCCGTTCGTGTTGAAGTTACCGCCGTGGCCCCCTGTACTTGCCCCACTTCCGTTGCCGTCGTCGTCCCCACCGGTCCCGCCATCTCCCCCGTTGCCGCCATTCCCGGCCGTCGGGCCGGAATTTTGGCTGCCTCCGTTGCCGCCGACGCCTCCACCGCCCCCGCTGCCATTGTTGTTCCCGCCAGTGCCCGCCGCAGTTGCCCCAGAAGATGTCGATTGGTCGTCAAATGAACCGTTCGCGCCGGGCACCCCCGTGCCACCCCCGCCACCATTGGCGGCATGAACGGCTGGCGCCATCAGGCCAATGTAAGATAGGGAGACCGTGATCGACAAGAACACTGTCACGAGGAAGTAGAGCGGACACCGCGCGCTGAAACTCGACCGGCTCGTTCCCACCACCCACCCCCTTCTCAGAGAAGCCCAGAACCCACCTGTGGAGCCCGGGACACGCCTCGATCCGAAGAGCGGGGAATCAATCCATTGGTGCATGCGACTCTTTTCGATCTCTACTGACTACGCCAAGCAGCGCGATTCCTTTGGCAGTCTTAATACCATTCTGGGGGTTCAAATGAGGCGGGTCTGCACCGGAATTAGAACCAGGACAGTATCTTATCCGGTAGGGGTGGCTCGATCGATGCCAAGGCCTGACGGCTTAGAGACATCGGGAGAGCGCGCATATTCCGGCACGCCACCTCCACATCGATGCAAGTCGGCGATGAGTGAGCGCCTAAAGCCATCGCGGTCCCCATGACCTCCCCCCAAGGGTATCAATTTCTGCGCGGCCCGAGGTGAACCGCCCGCAGGCGAGAGCGGCGTTAAGGTCGAGGTGGGGCGTTAAAGGGTGCGGGTGGGGTCCAGAGCGTCCCGGAGGCCGTCACCGACGTAGTTTACGGACAGGACCGTGAGGCAGATCATTAGCCCGGGGAAGAGGGCCATGTGGGGGGCGAGTTCCAGGTAGTTCTGGGCGTCGTAGAGGAGACGCCCCCAGGTGGGGACGTCCGGCGGAAATCCGAGCCCCAGGAACGACAGCGTCGACTCCGCGATGATCGCCGAACCGACGGACAGGGTCGCGGAGACGATCACGGGGCTGAGGACGTTCGGCAGGATGTGGCGAAAGATCTGCCCCCCCGGCCCGACGCCGATGCATCGGGCGGCCTCCACAAACTCCCGCTCCTTGATCGACAGGAACCCCGCCCGGATCAGGCGGGCGGTGTGCATCCAGTTCAGCCCGCCGATCACGCCGACGATCAACCAGAAGATCCCGAGCTGGGGCCCAAGGCGCCTGGCCAGCGAGTCACGGAAGAGGTAGATGACCAGCAGGAGCAGCGGCAGCTGCGGCAGCGAGATGAACACGTCGGTGATGCGCATCAGGATCATGTCCGTCGTGCGCCCGAAGAATCCCGAGATCGCCCCCACCATGGTGCCGAGCGTCACCGACATCAGCATCGCGGCGATCCCCACGGCGATCGAAATCCGGCCGCCGTAGAGCACCCGGGCGAGCATATCCTGCCCCAGATCATTGGTCCCGAACGGGTGGACCCCCGACGGCGGCGCCATCGAGGCCCGGAAGTCGATCGTGTTGATCCCGACGTGGTAAATCACCGGACCGACCAGCGTCGCCGCGGTGAAGAAGAGAAACGCCCCCGCCCCGACCATGGCCAGCCGATGGCGCCGGAACCGGCGCCATGCGTCCCCCCACAACGACCGGGTGTACCGGCGGCCGGCGACAACCGGGCTGGCCGGACCCCGTATCGCGGCGGCGCCGTCCGGCAACACCGGCAGGTCGGGGAGGGATTCCGGCCGGGTGCTAGCCATACTTGATCCGGGGATCGAGCAGGCCGTAGACGACGTCGGCGACGAGGTTGAAGATGACCACGAGGATGGCGTAGAGGAATGTGATCGCCATCACGACCGGGGTGTCGCTGTTCTGGATCGACGCGATCAGCAGCGACCCGATCCCTGGCACCCGGAAGATCTGCTCGGTCACCACCGCTCCCGTGAACACCGCCGGCAGCCCCAGGGCCAAGAGCGTCACCACCGGGATCAGCCCGTTGCGCAGGACGTGCCGCACGATCACCCCGCGCTCGCGAAGCCCCTTCGCCCGGGCGGTGCGCACGTAGTCCTGCCGGACGTTGTCCAGCATCGATGACCGTACAAAGCGCATCAGCCCCGCCGCCTGGAATAGTGCCAGGACCGCCACCGGCATGATCGCCTGCTTGATCATCCCCACCGGGCCGGTGACCTGTACGTTGTAGATGAACGGCAGCCAGTGCAGCCGGACGCTGAAGATGATGATCAGCAGGACTCCGGTGAAGAACGTCGGCAGCGAGAACCCGATGAACGCGCCGGTCGTCGCGACCTGGTCGAAAAGCGAGTACTGCTTCACCGCCGACAACACCCCGATCGGGATCGCGATCAGGATCGCAGCGAGGTACGCGGCGCCGATCACCCACAGGTCGGTGGGCAGCCGCTGGAGGATCAAGCGGCTCGCCTCGACGTGGCTGGCAAACGAGTACCCCCAGTTGCCTCGGAGAAACGCGGTCGCCCACTTCGCGTACCGGATCGGAATCGGCTCATCCAGCCCCATCTGGTGCAGGATGTTGAGCCGGACCTCCGGCGGGATGTCCGGGTTGGCCGCGAACTGCCCCAACGGGTCCCCGGGGGCGAGCGCGAGGATCCCAAACACCACCATGCTGATCAGGATCAGCGTGGGGATTGACGTCACGAGCCGGCGGCTAATGTAGGCGGTCATCGTGGCGACCTCGCAGGCCCCCGCGAGTGGGTGCCTTAGCCGACGCGCCTCCAGTCGGCGATGTTCCACGTCTGGCTGTCGAACGGGGTCATGTTCGGGCCGACGTCCAGCGTCTTCGCCCGCGCCGAGACGTCTTTGCGGTCGATGATCGGCAGCGAAACGCCCTGCCCCACCACCAGGTCGTTCATCTTGATCCACAACTCGTCGTTCTTCTTAGGGTCGAGCTCGACGAGGCCCTTCTCGTAGAGCTGATTGTAGTCTTTGTTGACCCAGCGGCAGATGTTTTGCCCCGACCAGTTGTTCTCTTTCTGGGGGATGTCCTTCGCCGGATCCCCGCTGTAGAACCGCGCCATGTACGTGGCGGGGAACGGGGATCCGAACGTGGCCGTGTGCATCTCCGTGTCGGTGTAGAAGTGAGACAGGGTGTCGTTGTTGCCGGGCATGCTGCCGAAGTACACCGCCGCGTCCACCGCCTTCAGGGTCACCCGGATGCCGAGCTTCTCCCACCCTGCCTTGACGACCTCCTGCTCCTTCTGCCGGAGGCTGTTGACGCTCGTGGCGTAGGTCAGCTCGAGCTTGACCCCGTTCTTCTGCCGGACGCCGTCGGACCCGCGCTGCCATCCCGCCTCGTCCAGCAACTGGTTGGCCTTGGCGAGGTCGAAGATCACCTTGGTGTCCTTCGAGTTGACCCGCGTGGGGGTCGTCAGCACGTTCGCGGTCGACTCCCCCGTCTGGCCGTAGAGCTGCTTGGCGATCGTCTCGCGGTCGATCCCCAGGCTCATCGCCTGCCGAACCTTCGCATCCGTCAGGAAGGGGTGCGGCCCCCGAAGCGAGGAGCGCTGCCCGTCAACCTCCTTCGTGGGATCGCTCTGGTTGCAGTAGATCTGCTCGACGCCGCCGCCGCCGACCGCGAGGATGGCCCCTTTGGCCCCCTGCGCCATCTGCTGGAGCACCGGCCACTCCACTTGGAGGTTCCAGGCGTAGTCGTACTCCCCGGTCTCCAGCACGGCGCGGGCGGCCGAGACCGCGTCGCCGCCGCCCTTGATCTGCACCTGGTCGAACACGGGCTTGGCGGGATCCCGGTAGTATTCGTTGATCGAGTAGACGACAAGATCCCCAGGCCGGAAGGTCTCCACCTTGTAGGGCCCGGTGCCAAACGACTTCGTGTTGAACGGGGCGTTGCGCGAGTTGCTGCCGATGTAGGCGTCCAGCGCGTGCTGGGGCAGAATTTGGCCGTTCGACCCCACAAACGGCAGGTACCACGCCGGCGTGGGGTGCTTGAAGGTGATCTTGACCGTGTAGGGATCGAGCGGTTCGACCCTCTCCACGTCCTGATAATAGGCGTAGCTGATCGCGCCCGTCTCCTTGTGGTTGACGAACTGGAAGGTGAACACGACGTCATCCGCCGTGAACGGCCGGCCGTCGGCCCAGCGGACGCCGCGCTTGAGCGTGTAGGTCACGGTCTTCCCGTCGGCGGAGAGCCCGCCGTTGGCCCGGGTCGGCACGCTGGCGGCCAACACCGGCCGGAACACCCCGGCCTCGTCCACGGTCAGGAGCGGCTCGGTGCAGACGTGGGAGGCATGGGCGTCCTTCACCCCCACGGCGAGGTGCGCGTTCAGGATCGTCGGGGCCTGCCAGTACAAGAGTTTCAGGAGTCCGCTTCCTCCCCGCTTGGCCGGCGCGGCGGCGCGGGCGGGCCGAAGCCCCGCCGCCGAAAGCGCCGAGGCGATGGCGGTCGACCCGAGTCCGGCCGCCGCCAGGCGGGAGATCACCTCGCGTCTGGAGAGCCGACCGCTTCCCCCCCTCGCCAGGATCCCGCGCGCCTCACGCGTCGCCATCGCCGGCCCCCCTATCCCCTGCCGCCCGCCCTATGCCTTGCGCACCCAGTCGGCGATGTTCCGAGTTTCACTGTCGAACGGGCTCATGTTCGCCCCCACCTCCAATGTCGTGGAGCGGGCGGAGACGAACTTCCGATCGATGAGCGGGAGCGACACGCCTTGCGCGACCACGATGTCGTTCATCTTGATCCAGAGGGCGTCGTTCTTCTTCGGGTCCAGCTCGGACTGGGCGGTATCAAAGAGCTGGTTGTACTCCTTGTCCACCCAGCGGCAGATGTCGAGGCCGGCCCAGTTGTTCTCCTTCTGCGCAATGTCCTTCGCCGGTTCGCCGCTGTAGAACCGGGCCATATACTGGTTGGGGAACGGGGAAGTGAAGGTGGAGGTGAACATCTCCACGTCCCGGTAGAAGTGGGCGTAGGTATCGTTGTTCCCCGGCGAGCTGCTGAAGAACACCCCCGCGTCCACCGACTGCAGGGTGGTGACGACGCCGAGCTTGCCCCACCCCGCCTTGACGATCTCCTGCTCCTTCTGCCGCAGCGTGTTGACGCTGGTGACGTAGGTCATCTGCATCTTCACGCCGCCCTTTTGCCGGGTGCCGTCGCCCCCGCGCTGCCATCCCGCCTCGTCGAGCATCTGGTTGGCCTTGGCGATGTCGTACACCATCTTTGTATTCTTCGAGCTCAGCGAAGCGGGGGTGGTGAGGATGTTGGCGGTTCCATCCCCCTCCTCCCCGTAGAGCTGCTTGGCGATCGTGTCCCGGTCCAGGGCGAGGCCCAGCGCCTGCCGCACCTTCACATCGGCGAGGAATGGGTGCGGAGCCTTCGCCGAGGAGCGCTGGCCGTCGACCTCTTTGGTGGGATCGGACGTGTTGCAGTAGATCTGCTCGACCCCCGAGCCCCGTTCGGTGAACACCACACCCTTCCCGCCCTTGGTCATGGCCTCCAGCACCGGCCACTCCACCTGCAAGTTCCAGGCGTAGTCGTACTCGCCCGTCTCCAGCACCGCGCGCGCCGCCGACACCGCATCCCCGCCGCCCTTGATCTGCACCTGCGAAAACGCGGGTTTGTTGGGGTCGCGATAGTTCTCGTTGATCGAGTAGACCACCAGATCGCCCGGCCGGAAGGTGTCCACCTTGTAGGGCCCGGTCCCGAAGGACTTCAGGTTGAACGGGGCGTTGCGGGCGTTGTTGCCGACGTACGCGTCGAGGGCGTGGCGGGGAATGATCATCCCCTGCTCACCCACAAACGGCACGAACCAGGCCGGGGTCGCCGTCTTGAACGTGATCTTGACCGTGGCGGGATTGAGCGCCTCCACCTTCGCGACGTTGACGTAGGTCCCGTAGGTGGTCGCCGCGGTTTCCTTGTTCGACACGAACTGGTAGGTGAACACCACATCGTCCGCGGTGAACGGGCGGCCGTCCGCCCACTTCACCCCCGGCTTCAGTTTGTAGGTAACCGACTTCCCGTCGGCCGCCACACCGCCGTTGGCGCGGGACGGCACCTCGGCCGCCAGCACCGGGGTGAAGGCGCCGGCGGCGTTCACGGTCAAGAGCGGCTCCATGCAGACGCGGGAGGCGTGAAAGTCTTTGGTCCCCTGCGCCAGGTGAGGGTTGACGATCGTCGGCGCCTGCCAGTAGAGCAGCTTGATCACGCCGCTGTCCCCCCGCTTGCCCGCCGCCCGAGCGGGCTGGAGCCCGGCAGCGGCCAGCGTAGAGGCGATCGCGCTCGACCCGAGCCCGAGCATGGCCAAGCGGACGATCACCTCGCGGCGGGAAAGGCGCCCCGTCGCCCCCAGCGTCATGACGTGATGAATCTCATCCTTTCGCATCCCGCACCCTCCCCATGGTCCGGTGTGATGATAACGGCGCATCGAAGTGGCGCAGACCGGCCAGAAACAGGACCCCCTTTCGTCATATCCGCGGGAACTCCCTCCGCGGGGAGGCCGCGGTCTCCTCCCTATGATATTCCTACGGGTGCGGAGCGACCGGCGTTCACCCCGACGGGGACGAGGCGGGCTCCCCCGGGTCGGGCGCGGGATACGGCACGACGCTCTCCTGTTCGTTGGGATCGGTGCGGGCCAACACGGCGGTGCAGACCTCGGTCTCGCTGGGATTGTACGGGAGATGGGGCATGTTCGCCGGAATGTACAGCAGTTGGCCGGCCCGCACCGTCAGATGCTGCCGCAGGCCCTCGCCGAACCACATCGCCGCCTCGCCGGAGAGCACGTAGATGGCGGTCTCGTGACGTTCGTGCGCATGCGGTTTGGCCCGAGCGCGCGGCGGGATGGTGACGAGATGCATGCAGAGCCCGGAGGAACCCACGCTCTCGGCCGAGATCCCGGCGAAGTAGTCGAGATCTTGCTTCCCGTGAAAGGTCGCATCCGGAGAAATGACGGTGCACGTCGCCCGCGGAGCCGGCATGGGGGCCACCCCCTCTCCCCGGGTGAGTACGCCGCGGGGGCTGCCCCGACCTCCGGGTCTCTACCCCCCCTCGAAGAGCCGCTCGCCCCGGTGCAGGCGGGATGCGATCTGATAGGTCTGCCCTTGGGCGCGGACGGTCGGAGCGTGCGCGGCCAGGTAGCGGGCGGCGGCGATCAGCGGGGTGGCCCCGTGGGGGGTGTCCCGCAGCCGGGCGGAGAGGCGGACCGCAGCCTCGATCGTCTGGATCGTGTGGAAGTCCCTGTCCTCGCGCAACAACAGGGCACCGAGGACCGCCTGCAGCGCGTCGGGGCTCCCCCCGCTGTGGAGATACCGGGCGACCATCCCCCCGGCCTCCGCGACCTGCTGCTGGCGATCGAGCGCCTTCGGGAGCTCGCGGAGGATAGCCGCCGGGTCCTCGCGGGTTTCGGGATCGGGCAGATGGGCCGGCGGAACGTTCAAGAAGCGATCGAGGTAGACGCTGATCGCGGCATCGAAGACCCCCCGCATCAGCTCCGGCGACGCCGCACGGCGCACCCCTTGATGCACCGCGTTGGCGAAGGTGAACGTGTGCAGCGCCGTATCCCAATCGCCAAATTCGTTGCTGGTGTGAAACTGCGCGATGCGCGTCGCGGCCGCGGCGGACACGGTTGCGGCCAACGCCTCCTCCGGCGCCCCCTCGCGCAGCGCGTCGAGCAGCGCGTCGACGATCGCCTGGGGATCTGTCCCCAGCAGCACCGGCAGCAGAGCGTCTGTGCCCGTCCAGCGGCCGCCCCGCCCTTCTCGCCCCGCCGCGATCGCGGCGGGAACCTCCTCGAACGCTTCCTGCAGGATCCGGATCAGGTCCACCGGATGGCGCCAGGCGTTGTCCTCCTCCATCCGATCCGCCGTGGCGTAGCCTCGGATCAGGCTCGCCAGCACCGGCTCCGCATGCGCCCACCCCGCTTCGTCCAGCGCCTCAAACGCCTTATTCGTGAAGTCGAGGACGTGGCCGATCTGAATGAAACGATGGTCCGTCGCCGCCGCAAAGAGCATGTCCGCCATCCGTTGATGGTCGCATCCGGCGCGAACCGCGGAGACCACGCACCGCTCCGCTCCCTCCGCATCGCGCACCTCCACGAACTGGCGGAGCCAGCGCTTGAGCGCGGCCGGCTCGAGGGTCGAGCCCGGCAGCGGCCGCAGGTCGAACCGGGGCGGGGCACCGTCGCAGTCGCGCGCCACCGCCGATAGGCCGTGGCACAGGGCGCGCGCGCGGTCG